>CAYVLM010000029.1:0-11703 GCA_964452225.1 uncultured Steroidobacteraceae bacterium
GCTGCCGTCAGGATGGCGGTGGGCGCAGCCGCTCACCATCACCCGATGGTCCGAGTTGCGATCCGTCACCGGCGCCGATTCCGCCGCTCCGCGGCCGGCTGGGGTCTGGTGCAGTACCCCGCCGGTACGAACCGGCCAGCGCCGGGCGGGGTGGACGAGCGCCGGGAGCGCGGCGCTCCGGGTATCATGCGGCCGTGCCCCGAACCTCCCGCGGACAGTGACCTTCGTGCGACGGAGGAGTCCGCCCGTCGCACGATCCGAGGCCGACGTGCACCCGGCGCCGCCCAGCAGCCGTGAGCTGCCGCTGCTCCCCTCGACCTACCGACCGGGCGGACCGCGCGAGGAGTGCGGGGTGGTGGGCATCTACGCTCCGGGGCACCCGGTGGCACGGCTCACCTACCTGGGCCTCCATGCGCTGCAGCATCGAGGCCAGGAGTCGGCCGGCATCGCGACCACAGACGGCGGCGGGCTGCACCTGCACAAGCGGCTGGGGCTGGTCAGCCAGGTCTTCGACCGGGAGACGATCGAGGCGCTCGAGCAGGGTCGCGACCGCGGCGGGGAGCCGGTGGCGCTGGCCGCCATCGGGCACACCCGCTACTCCACGACCGGATCGAACACGCTCCCGAACGTGCAGCCGGTGCACGCGCACGGCGACCTCGGCGAGCTGATGCTTGGCCACAACGGGAACCTGACCAATGCCGCCTGGCTGCGCGATGAGCTCGCCGAGCAGGGGGTCGACTTCGTGACGGCCTCCGACACGGAGGTGCTGGCCCGCTTCATCGCCCACGCGCCCGGGCGGACCTGGGCCCAGCGGGTGGCTCGCGTCTTCCATCGGGCGAGCGGCGCCTACACCTTCACCATGCTCACCGAGACCGCGCTCGTCGCTGCCCGCGACCCGGTCGGCTTCCGTCCGCTCGCCCTGGGTCGGCTCCCTCCCACCGAGGCGGCTCCCTCCGGCTGGGCCATCGCGTCGGAGAGCGCCGCGCTCGACGCCATGGGCGCCGCGTTCGTCCGTGACGTGGAGGCCGGCGAGATCCTCACCATCGATGCCCGGGGCGTCCACTCCGAGCGACCGGTGGTCAACGGCGTCGGCGAGCACCTGTGCGTCTTCGAGTTCGTGTACCTGGCGCGGCCGGACAGCGTCATCGGCGGCACGCTGCTCTACGAGGCCCGCATGGAGATGGGGCGCCGTTTGGCCCGCGAGCATCCGGCGGATGCCGACCTGGTGATCGCCGTGCCGGACTCGGCGATCCCGGCCGCCATCGGCTACGCGGAGGAGGCGGGGCTGCCGTACCGCGAGGGGCTGATCAAGAACCGCTACGTGGGCCGCACCTTCATCCAGCCGGCCCAGCAGACCCGCGACGAGGCGGTCCGCATGAAGTACAACCCGCTCCCCGAGGTCCTGCGCGGGCGCCGGGTGGTCATGGTCGACGACTCGATCGTGCGCGGCACCACCACGGGCCCCACCGTCGCGATGGTGCGACGGGCAGGTGCCGCAGAGGTGCACGTCCGGATCCACTCGCCCCAGATGGCGTACTCCTGCTACATGGGAGTCGACACCGGGCGGCGTGGCGAGCTCATCGCCGCGAGCCACGACACCGAGGCGATCCGGCGCGCCATCGGGGCCGACTCGCTCGGGTACCTGTCCCGCGACGGGCTCCTGGCTGCGGTCGACGGCGATCCCGGGCACTTCTGCACGGCCTGCTTCGACGGCCACTATCCGACCGAGGTCCCCCTGGAGATGGACAAGTACGCCCTGGAGCGTGGATAGCGCCGGCGGGCACTGAGCGGGAGGCGGGAGGCATGGCGCGCACCTATCGCGAGGCGGGGGTCGACATCGACGAGGCGACCCGCGCCGTCGAGCTGATCGGCCGCGCCGCATCCACGACCGCCACGCCAGGGGTCGTTGGCGGGATCGGCGGCTTCGGCTCGCTCTTCCGCGTGGACCCCTCGCGCTGGCGCGATCCGATCCTCGTGTCGTCGACCGATGGCGTGGGCACCAAGCTGAAGCTGGCCGTTGCGCTCGGCCGGCACGGGACCGTGGGCGAGGACCTCGTCAACCACTGCGTCAACGACGTGGCAGTCACCGGTGCCGACCCGCTCTTCTTCCTCGACTACCTCGGTCTGGGGCGGCTTCGGGCCGAGCGCGCGGCCGAGCTGGTGGAGGGGATGGCCCGCGCGTGCCGTGCGAACGGCGTCGCCCTGGTGGGTGGCGAGACGGCCGAGCTCCCCGACCTGTACCGGGAGGAGGAATACGACCTCGCCGGGTTCCTGGTGGGGATCGTCGAAGCCGAGGACCTGATCACCGGCGCCGACGTTCGAGCAGGCGACGCGCTGCTCGGCCTGCCCTCCACGGGCCTTCACACGAACGGCTATTCGCTCGCGAGACGGATCTTCGGCGAGGCGGACTGGGAGCGCACCGCGCCAGGCCTGGAGGGGACGATCGGCGAGGCCCTGCTCGAGCCGCACCGCAGCTACCTTGCCGACCTGCGGACCCTCCGCGCCGCGCTGCGGTCCGCGGGAGGCGACCTGCTGGCCTGCGCCCACATCACCGGAGGTGGATGGGTCGACAACGTCCCGCGCACCCTGCCCGCCGGGCTCGGCGTCGAGGTCGTCCCGGGAAGCTGGCCGGTGCCACGCATCTTCACCCTCATCCAGCAGCGTGGTGACATCGCGGACGAGGAGATGGTTCGAGTCTTCAACCTCGGGATCGGCATGACGGTGGTCGTCCGCCCGGGACTGGTCGAGACGGCAATGGCGGCGGTGCCGCACCTGAGGCGCGTGGGCGAGGTCGTGCCGGTCGAGCCGGACGCCGCGCGCGTGCGCTTCGACTGACCGCCGTGGGCGGGCTGCACCTGGGAGTCCTGGTCTCGGGACGCGGGTCCAACCTCGAGGCCGTCCTGGACGCGGTGGCCGCGGGTCGCCTGCGGGACGTCGAGCCCCGCCTCGTCATCTCGAACCGCCCGGGAGTGCGGGCGCTGTCGGTCGCCCGGGCGCACGCCGTGCCGGCGCGGGTCCTGGCTCGCCGTGACTTTCCCGACGCGGCTTCACGGGACGCTGCGATCGGCGCGGCGCTGACCGATGCCGGATGCAGCATGGCGCTCCTGGCAGGCTACGACCAGCTGCTCCGGGCGCCGTACTTCGATGCCTTCGCCGGCGTGACGATCAACATTCACCCGAGCCTGCTGCCACGCCACGGCGGGCGCGGCATGATGGGCCTCGCGGTCCACGCGTCGGTGCTGGCGGCCGGGGACACCGAGACCGGGGTCACCATTCACGAAGTCACCCACGAGCTCGACGCGGGACCCATCGTGGCCCAGGAGCGGGTCCCGGTCCGCCGGGGCGAGTCTGCGCAGGAGCTCGCGGATCGCGTGCTGGTGCTGGAGCATCGGCTCCTGGTCTCCACCCTCGCCTCCCTGGCCTCCTCGGAGCCCTTCGCACGAGCATCTGCTAGCATGACCGGCCAGGCGCGCGATCAACGCGCGGCCGAACGCACCTGAGAGGGCAAAGGCCCATGCCGGCAGGCCTCCCGGATCCCGGACAGATCTGGCACGACTTCATCAGCAACCCGATCGTGCAGCTCGCCGGGCAGCTCATCGTCATCTACGTGGTGCTGCTCTGGCTCGGAGCCGCCTACTGGGCGTTCCGCGACATGCAGGCACGGACCGAGAACCCGATCCTTCCCTACTTCGCCGCGGCGCTCATCGTCTTCTTCACGCCCCTCCTCTTCGTCTTTGCCATCGTCCTCTACCTGATCGTCCGTCCGCGCGAGACCCTGGCGGAGGTGTACGAGCGCTCGCTCGCGGAGGAGACGCTGCTCGCCGAGGTCGAAAAGAACCGGCTCTGCCCCACCTGCCAGCAGCGCGTGGGTGCCGACTGGCTGGTCTGTCCCAACTGCCGCACGCGGCTGCACCGCGTGTGCCCGGCCTGCGCGCGCCTCACCGAGCCGGCCTGGACGATCTGCGCCTACTGCGGCACCGAGCTCGAGCGCGCCAAGCGGCCCGCGACGCAGCGAGCCACGAGTCCGACGAGCCCCGCCCCGCGAACAGGCGTGCCCGATGTCGCGCCTGAGACCGGCACTTTGCGGCGCGCCACCAACACCTGACGCTGGTGGCCGACCCTCGGCCGCCCGGGGAGCGAGGTTCGAACCCGGGATCCTCTCCGTGGCCGACCGAGCCGCCGCCGCTGGCGGGCAGTCCGCCCCTGGGTCCCACCCTCCCGGCATCCGGCGACGCCGGTGTCCCTGGACGCACGCGCCCTCGCTTCGAGGAGCTGCCGCCCGGCCCGCGCACGTGGCCCGGCTGGCTGGCGATCGGCGTTGGTGCGGCGATGGTCGTCGTCGCCTACACGACCCTGGCGTTCGCAGCCGAGATCGGCGGTCTCACGTCGATGGTCGTGGTCGCCGGGCTGGCCGCAGCGCTCGGCGGGCTGCTGGTGGGTGCCGGGCTCGCGTGGCTGGCGGTCGCGGCCATCGTCCGCCGCCGAGTTCTGCCGCAGGACCGCTACCGCGGAGCGTCGCTCATCAACCTGCTGGTGCTCGCGGTGGTTGCCGGCACCCTGGCCTCCGCGCCGCTGCTGCTCGTCACGGGCGGTGAACCGAGCGCCCTGGACAGCCCCGGCGTGGTGACCGTGGAGCTGCTGCTCACGCCGGTGACCTTCCTGGTGGTCTACGGGCTCTTCATCGCGCTCCCGCGGGCGTTGCCCGGGGTGCGGCTGTGGAACGGTGCCGCCAGCCTGCGGCAGCTGGCCGTGGGGGCGGGCCTGGGGCTGCTCGTCTGGCTCGCGATGGGCGTCCTCAGCGAGATCGTGAACCTGATCGTCAGCGCCATATCGGGCCAGTCGATGGGAGGCGAGCAGGCCGTCGCCGGCCTGGCCCAGGAGGTTCCGATGGTGACCGCGGTGGCGCTGGTCGCCGTGCTCGCCCCGATCGCCGAGGAGCTGTTCTTCCGCGGCGCGGTGCTCAACGCCTGGGAGCGCGAGTACGGCACCAGGCGGGCAATCGTCGGCTCGGCCGTGCTCTTCGCCGTGGTGCACGTGGATCCGACGCTCTCCGGCACGCAGCTGGTGCTGGTCATTGCCCAGATCTTCCTGCTCGGCCTGGTGCTCGGCGCCATGTACGCCCGGACGCGGACCCTGACGACCACCATCGGGATCCACGGAGCCTTCAACCTGGCCTCCGTCCTGGCGCTCTTCCTCTTCCGGCCCTAGCGCCCCGGCGGCGATCCTCCCGACTAACGGGGCGATAAGGGGCCGGTAGCGATCGTTGCGGCACACTCGCGACCTGATGGCACTGCAGAGCGGGACTGCCTCGTCGGGGCGACAGGCTGCCCCCGAAGCCGGCCGCCCGCCGCCGCTCGACGCCCGAGGTCTCGCCGGACTCGGCGACATCGAGCTGCTGGCGCTGGCCACCGGTGGCGGGGTCGGTCACGCGGCAGCGTTGCTCGAGCGCCTCGGCGGTCTGCGGCAGATCACCAGCGCCGGCGTGGTGGAGCTCGCGCGCGCCGGCCTGCCTGCCGGGCGCGCCACCGCGCTCGCGGCCGCCTGCGAGCTGCTGCGCCGGGTCGCCGCCACGCCGCCGACCGCCCGATGGGTCATCCGGCGGCCAGCCGACCTGGCGGACCACCTGCTGCCGGGCATGGCGCTCCTGGATCGGGAGGAGCTTCGCGTTGCGCTCCTCGATACGAAGAACGTCGTCACCGCGCTGCGGACCGTGTACCTCGGCAGCCTGGCGGGCTCGCCGGTCCGGGTTGGCGAGGTCTTCCGGGACGCCGTGCGGGAGAACGCGGCAGCGCTGCTCGTGGTGCACAACCACCCGAGCGGCGACCCCACCCCGTCGACCGAGGACCTGCGGATCACGGTCGAGCTGGCCGAGGCCGGCCGGCTGCTCGACGTTCCGCTGCTCGATCACCTCGTCATGGGCCGCGAGCGGTGGGTGAGCCTGCGGGCCCTGGGCGCACTGCAGCCGCACACCGATTGACCCCTGGGCCCATCATGGGCGGACGCGATCGCGCCGGTCGGTTTGTGGCGGCGCGGCTCGGCCCATCGCCCAGGAGGGATCCACGATGACCAACTCCGGGCGGCCGGGCGAGCGCCCGCCGTGGAAGTGGTGGAGCGACGTCGGGCCGCTGGTCCTCGCGGCGGCCCTGGTGGTCGGGGGAGTGGCCCTGATCGTGGCGACCCAGCTGGGCGGCGGAACCGCCGTCGAGGTGCCGTCAAGCCCCGCCACGCCCTCACCGCTGACGACGAGCGCACCCACGCCGAGCCCCCCGGCAACCTCGACACCCGGGGTCTCGCCCGCGCCCACCCCCCTCCCGACCCCCACCATGACTGCGCTCCCCACCTCCCGCGCGGTGGCGGAGACGGCCATCGACCTGACCTGGCGCTCGGTTGCGCTCCTGCCCGGCACGGCGCCCGATCCCGCCACCCAGTGGGTGGTCGTGAGCGGCCTGGCGCACGGACCGTCCGGCTACCTCGCCGTCGGGGAGATCGTCGACGGCGTTCCGTCGGAGACGGGAGCCACCGGGGCGGTCCATCCGGCCGTCTGGAGCTCCCCGGACGGGACTGCCTGGCAGCTCGACGACGCCCGCGGCCTGGGATCGGGTGTGCCGGCCGGCATCGCCGCCACGCCCCGCGCGGTGGTCATCCTGTCGCTCACCAACCAGGGCGCCATCATCCTTCGCGAAGGCCAGGACGGCTCGTGGGCTCCGGCCACCCCGCCCGACTCGCGAATCGGTCGCATCGGCGCGTCGGGAACGCTCCTCATCGCCGTCGGCGAGCGCGTCTCCACCGGTCGGCAGGCGATCTGGACCAGCGTCGACGGCACCGCCTGGCAGCGAGCCTGGGAGTCCGGCCTCGCCGCCGGCGAGCAGCTGGCCGCCATCGCCGGCCGGCCGGACGGCTCGGTCGTGGTCGGGGGCTCGCTCATCGAGCCGGACGGGAGCGTCCGCGCGTCGGTGGTCGTGTCGCCCGATGGGGCGGCATGGACCAGGGTGCCCGATGCCGACCTGCCCGTGGGCATGGGGCTCGACGCGATCGGCGTGGGCGCGGACGGGTCCTGGTACGGGGCCGGGTTCGACGACACCCACGGCGGGATCGGCATCTGGCGGTCCGCCGACGGGATGGCCTGGAGCCACACCACCTTCGGGCCGGCGCAGGTGACCGAGGTCCCCGGAGACACCGGGAGCGCGACGGCGGTCTTTGCGTTCGACGGGCGAACGGTGGTGCTGGCCTACACGTCGTGCTGCGGCGATCCGCCCCAGCGGGCGCTGATCAGCACGAACGGCCGGGACTGGGCCCGTGCCGATCGCTCGACCGCGATCCGTTCCGTTCGCCTCACCGCGCTCCTCGTGGAGGCGAACCGGGTCATCGCGGTGGGCGGCCTCAACCAGGGGGCCGGGGTCTGGGTCGCGACGGCTGCTCCGCGCGCCGGAGTCGAGTTCGCCACCGAGCTCGCGCCACCGGCCGAGGCCGACGTGTGCGGTGGCGGCACGGTGCTCCACGTCCAGGTACAGGTCGATCGCACCGGCACGGTGGCGCGCGTCCGCCTGCTGCGGCTCGACGAGGCGGGAGTCGAGCTGAGCGGCGTCATCTGGCCGTACGGCTGGCAGGCGACCGCCGGGCCTCCGCTCACGATCCGTGATGCCGCGGGGCACGTCGTGATCCGCGAGGGCGACGACCTGACCCTCTCCAACGGCACCGTCGTCGGCGCCAGCTACCACGTGTGCGAGCTCAACGGAACTGCCGTCTGGGGCGGCTAGCCCGGCCAGCCGGTTGGGGTGCCGCGTGCCGCCCGCCCCGGACCGCGCGGGCGGCGATAGGGTAGGGTGTGCGGGCAACGATGACGACCACGCGAGCCAGCGTGCGGCGCGCAGCCGCCCAGGCCAGAGTGACCCGGCGGCAGCGCGAGACCGGCCCCGAACCGGCTGAGTCAGCGGTCGGCACGCGCCGCACCATCATCATCGAGCGGGTCCTGCCGGAGATCGACGACGGCCGGTACCCGGTGAAACGGGTCGTGGGCGACCGGCTGCTGGTCACCGCCGACATCTTCGCCGATGGGCACGACCTGCTCGACGCGGTGCTCCAGCTGCGACCCGTCGAGGGGGCCGCCTGGCACGAGGTGCCGATGCGGCTGGTCGAGAACGACCGCTGGTCGGGGAACGTCCTGCTCGACAAGATCGGGCGCCACGTCTACCGGATCGAGGCCTGGCGGGATACGTGGGGCTCGTTGCGCGAGGCGATGCTGAAGAAGGTCGATGCCGCCGTGGGCGTCGCGACCGAGCTCGCCGAAGCGAGGATCCTGCTCGAGGAGGCCCACGCGCGCGCCAGTGCCGACGGAGCCGACGCGGACGCCGCCGAGATCCGCGCCTCGCTGACGCGCATGCGCCGAGCCCGCAGCGAGCGCACCGCCGTCGCCGCCGTGACCGGCGAGCCGCTGCTGTCCGCCATGCGCCGCCACCCCGATCGCTCGTGGGCGACCCGCCACGACCGCGAGCTGCCGTTGATGGTGGATCGCGAGCGGGCCCGCACCGGCGCCTGGTACGAGCTCTTCCCGCGCTCGCAGGGGAAGCGGTCCGGCCGTGCCACGACCCTGCGCGGGGCGGAGTGGCGGCTGCGCGAGATCGCGGCCATGGGCTTCGACGTCGTGTACCTGCCGCCGGTCCATCCCATCGGACGCGTGAACCGCAAGGGGCGGAACAACAGCCTCGAGGCGGGGGCGGGTGACCCGGGCTCGCCCTGGGCCATTGGATCCGCGGACGGCGGCCACCTCGACGTCGCGCCGGAGCTCGGCGGCCCGGACGAGTGGCAGCACTTTCGCCGCGCGGTGGAGGAGCAGGGCCTGGAGCTCGCCTTCGACCTCGCGCTCCAGGCGGCCCCCGACCATCCCTACGTCACGAGCCACCCCGAGTGGTTCCGGCATGCTCCGGATGGCACCATCAAGTACGCGGAGAACCCGCCGAAGAAGTACCAGGACATCTACCCGATCGACTTCTACGGCTCGCGCGCCGAGGACCGGGAGGCGCTGTGGCGCGAGTGGCTGGAGGTGGTCGAGACCTGGATCGGGCGCGGAGTCCGGATCTTCCGCGTCGACAACCCGCACACCAAGCCGGTGCCGTTCTGGCGCTGGCTGATCGGGGAGGTGCAGCGACGCCACCCCGAGGTCATCTTCCTGTCGGAGGCGTTCACGCGGCCGGCGATGATGCGCGTCCTGGCCAAGGCGGGATTCTCCCAGTCGTACACGTACTTCACCTGGCGCGAGACCGCGCCGGAGCTGCGCGACTACCTGGCCGAGCTCACCGCCGGTGAGGCGCGCGAGTACCTGCGCGGCAACCTGTTCACCAACACCCCGGACATCAACCCGCACCACCTCGACCACGGGCGGCCGACCTTCGAGGTCCGCGCCGTGCTGGCGGCCACCCTCTCGACCAGCTGGGGCATCTACTCGGGCTTCGAGCTGTGCGAGGCGAAGCGCTTCGGGGAGCGCGAGGAGTACGCGGACAGCGAGAAGTACGAGATCCGGGTCCGCGACTGGAACGCGGCGGGCAACATCAAGGAGCTGATCACCTCGCTCAACCGCCTGCGGCGCGAGCTGCCGGCGCTGGGGACGTACGAGCACCTGCGCTTCGAGAACGTGAGCGGCGACCGGATCCTGTTCTACCGCAAGGCCCTGCCGGACGGCGCGCTCGATCCGCTCAGCGGCTACCCCTTCCGCTGGCGTGAGCCGGTCTACGTGGCGGTGAACGTGGATCCGCGCACCGCGGTCGCGGGGCTCCTGCACCCCGACCTCCCGGCGGTCGGCATCGGCTGGGAGGACCCCTACCGCACCACGGACCTTCTGACCGGCGAGTCACGCGCGGAACGAGGGGCCGACCTTCCGATTACCCTGACTCCAGAGCATCCCTTCCGCATCTTCACCATCTCCCCACGCTGAGGAGGCCGAGCGCCTGATGAGCATCTCCGCGGCCGAGAGCGCCGATACGCGCCAGGCGGTCCCGCCGGATCCGGAGTGGTACAAGGACGCGATCATCTACGAGATGCACGTCAAGGCCTTCTACGACTCGAACGGCGACGGCACCGGGGACTTCGCCGGACTGGTCGAGAAGCTCGACTACATCGCCGACCTGGGCGTGACCGCCATCTGGCTGCTGCCCTTCTACCCCTCGCCGCTGCGCGACGACGGCTACGACATCGCCGACTTCATGGGCGTCCACGCCGAGTACGGGACCCTGCGCCAGTTCCGCACCTTCGTCCGCGAGGCGCATCGTCGGGGCCTGCGGGTCATCACCGAGCTGGTCGTCAACCACACCAGCGACCAGCACCCGTGGTTCATGGAGTCACGAGCCAACTCCCACGGCCCCAAGCGCGGGTGGTACGTGTGGTCGGACAGCGACCAGGGCTACCGCGACGCCCGGATCATCTTCACCGACACCGAGTCGTCCAACTGGGCCTGGGACAACGAGCGGCGCGCCTACTACTGGCACCGGTTCTTCAGCCACCAGCCGGACCTGAACTGGGACAACCCGCAGGTCTTCCGGGCGGTCATGCGGGTCATGCGCTTCTGGCTGGACCTCGGCGTGGACGGTCTCCGTCTCGACGCGGTCCCGTACCTCATCGAGCGCGAGGGGACGAGCTGCGAGAACCTGCCCGAAACGCACGAGATCCTGCGGCGCCTGCGATCCGCCATGGACGAGCGCTACCCCAGCCGGATGTTCCTGGCCGAGGCGAACCAGTGGCCGTCCGACGTGCGCCCCTACTTCGGCGACGGCGACGAGTGCCACATGGCATTCCACTTTCCGGTCATGCCGCGGATCTGGATCGCGCTCCGCAAGGAGGACTCCTGGCCGATCATCGAGATCATGGAGCAGACGCCAACCATCCCGGACTCCTGCCAGTGGGCGCTCTTCCTCCGCAACCACGATGAGCTGACCCTGGAGATGGTCACCGACGACGAGCGCGACTACATGTGGAGCGAGTACGCCATCGATCCACGGATGCGCCTCAACCTCGGGATCCGCCGGCGCCTGGCGCCGCTGGTCGACAACTCGCGTCGTCGCATGGAGCTGCTCACCTCTCTCCTGCTCAGCCTGCATGGCACGCCGGTCATCTACTACGGCGACGAGATCGGGATGGGCGACAACGTCCACCTCGGCGACCGCAACGGGGTCCGCACCCCGATGCAGTGGAACGGCGACCGCAACGCCGGCTTCTCGCGCGCGGACGTCCACGCCCTCTACGCGCCGCCGGTGCAGGACCCGGTCTACGGCTACCAGGCGGTCAACGTCGAGGCACAGCAGCGCATTCCCGGCTCGCTCCTGAACTGGATGAAGCGAATCATCCGGGTGCGCAAGGCGTACCCCGTCTTCGGGCGCGGCACGCAGACCTTCCTGCGCCCCGAGAACCGTCGTGTCCTCGCCTACCTCCGCGAGCACGAGGGCGTGACGATCCTGTGCGTCGCCAACCTTTCGCGCTTCGCCCAGTACGTGGAGCTCGACCTCCGCCGGTTCGACGGCCGCACCCCGGTCGAGCTGATCGGGCGCGTCCACTTCCCGCCCATCGGCGAGCTTCCCTACCTGCTCACGCTCGGCCGCGTGTTCCCGTTCTACGTGCTGGCCTTCGTCCTCGGGATGCCGGCGGGGCTGCTCTGGTGCGGCGCGGCGCCGAAGGTGGGGAAGACGGTCGGCTGGGTTGCGCCCGTCCTGGCCGTGC
>CAYVLM010000030.1:0-11291 GCA_964452225.1 uncultured Steroidobacteraceae bacterium
TGCTGGGTGGCCGCATCCCGCGCCTGCGCCATGAGCTTCTCCGGGTCGACGCCCAGGCGACGCAGGAGCCACAGGTCGAGCCGGCCGGCCCCCGCGGCCCCCAGCACGGCGCCGAGCCAGAAGGCGAACCGCGCGCCCCGTCCCAGGGTGCTGGCGATCGTGCCGGCCACCAGCGCACTCACCAGCGAGCCATTGACCGTGATCACGGTGTCGGTCGGCTCCGCGGCGGCTTCAGCAATGCCCAGTCGCTGCTCCACGAACGACACGCCGGCCCGCACGCCGCTGCCCAGGCCGCTTCCGAAGAGGGCCGCCATCATGGCGATGATCATGCCGTCACCTCCCAGGTCTCGCCCGGCTCGAGCTCCACGACCCGCGCGCTGGTGCGCCGGGCCAGCTCTGCCGGAGTACCGGCCAGGATGGGGAAGGTCCCGTAATGCACGGGGACCACGCTGCGCACGCCGGTCAGCTCGACCGCCTTCGCGGCCCCGACCGGATCCATGGTGTAGTGGCCGCCGATCGGGAGGACGCCGATGGTGGCGCCCCAGCCGCGGACGAAGGCCATGTCACCGAACAGGTCCGTATCGCCCGAGTGGTAGACGCGCGTCCCGTCCTCGAACTCGATCATCCAGCCCCAGCAGCCGACCTCTCGCGTGGCGTCAGGTCCGTCCCCGGTGATGGTCACCGCGCCGGTGTGCTCCGCACGGAACATGGTGAACCGGATGCCGGCCGCCTCGACGGTGCCGCCCTTGTTCATGCCGATCGCCTCGACACCGCGTCCTGCGAGGTACACGGAGAGCTCGTGGCTGCCGATCACGGTGGCGCCACCGGCGGCGAGCTCCACGACGTCGGCGGCGTCGTTGCCGATGTGGTCGAAGTGGCCGTGGGTCGGCGCCACCACGTCAACGCGCTCGGCGGTGCGATACGCGTCCGCGTAGGTGGGGGCACCGCTCCAGCGGTCGACCCAGACCCACCTGTCGCCCGGCGAGCGGTAGAGGACGCCGCCGTGGCCGAGCCTGGTGATGCGCAGGCTGGACATTCGTCACCTCCTGGTTATGCCCTCATCGTAGACCGATCGTCGTCCACCGACCTCATCCCGGGACGAGGAGCCGCCCCGCCTCTGCGATGCGCCGCATCCAGGCCAGCTCGCGGCCGATCGTCGTCTCCGGCCCGTGGCCGGGCAGCACCCGCACCTCGGCGGGCACCGTGGCGGCCAGGCGACCCAGGCTGGCCACCATCGCAGCGTCATCACCCCCCGGCAGGTCGGTGCGGCCGTAGCTGCCGGCGAAGAGGGTGTCGCCCGAGAGGAGGATCCGATGCCGCTCCTCGTACAGGCAGACCGACCCCTCCGTATGACCCGGCGTGTGGAGGACATCGAAGACAAGGTCACCGATGCGCACCTGCTCTCCCTCCCGCAGATCCCGGTCGGCGTGGCTGACCTCGACGCTGAACCCGTAGGCGTTCTGGCCTGCGAGGCGGTACGCGTCATCGGGGTGGATGGCCAGTGGTGCCTCCGAGGCGCGCTGGAGCGGCGCGTTGTCGTAGATGTGGTCGATGTGCCCGTGGCTGTCGGCAATCAGGTGGAGCCGCAGCCCGTTGGCCGCGATCCGGTTCATGAGCGGACCCGCGGCACCCATGCCGGGATCGAGAACCAGCGCGTCCGGCGACCGCCCGTCCCACACCAGGTACGCGTTCGTCGCCCACGGGCCGAAGGAGCCGGTCTCGATCCGCGGCAGGTGGGCGGCCGGGCCGGACGCCCGCTCGACGACGGTGTCGCTCACTGCTCGCTGGCCCCGGCCGGTCCGGCGAGGCCGGGCGCACCGTCGGCCAGGTGGAGCCCGAGGGAGCGCGCGAGCTCCTTTGCGAGGGCCCGCTCCACGGCCTCCATCGGCACCGACCGGCCGAGCTCGCGCGCCAGGCTGGTGACGCCCTTGTCGCGGATCCCGCAGGGAATCATCTCGTCGAACCAGCGCAGATCGGTGTTCACGTTGAGCGCCAGGCCGTGGGTCGTGATCCCGCGGCGCACGCGGACGCCGATCGCTGCGAGCTTGCGTTCTCCCTCGACCCATACTCCGGTGAGCCCGTCAACGCGCTCGCCGGCCACCCCGAAGCGCGCGGCGGTGGCGATGACGGCGGCCTCCAGGGACCGCACGTAGCGACGCAGGTCGAGCGGGTCGCGCAGCTCGACGATCGGATAGGCCACCAGCTGGCCGGGTCCGTGGAAGGTGATGTCGCCCCCGCGGTCGATGCGCACGAAGCTCGCACCGAGCTCGTGCAGCCGCTCGGGCGAGGCCAGGAGGTTGGTCTCGTTCCCGCCGCGTCCGATGGTGTACACGGGAAAGTGCTCCAGGAGGAGCAGTCGATCGCCGATCCGTCGCTCCCGGCGCTGGGAGGCCAGCTCGTCCTGGAGCTCCCAGGTCGGCTCATACGCGACGGTGCCCAGGCGATCGACCGTGAGGCGCCCGCCGTGAGCCGCCAGGAGCGGGTGCTCGGCGCTGGCCGAGGCATGCGGCTCGCGGCGGGGCGGGCGCCGGACGCGAGGCGCAGGCGCCGGGGCGAGCGGCGGGCGCGAGATGTCCCGCATGGTCACCTGGTCACCGTCCCGTGCCCGCCTCGGACGCCGCGCAGCGCCTCGATCATGCCCAGGTGCCGGTTCGCATGGGCGAGCTGTCGCAGGAGGGAATCTCCGAGCGGAGCCCGCGCGCCGAGAAGGTCGTCCGCGCCGACGGCGAGGTCGTCGTCGTCCAGCTCGGCCAGGGCCGCCTCCAGCTCGGTCGTTGCCGCCTCCAGGTATGCCAGCAGCTCGGCCCGCGGAGGATAGGGCAGGGCCGCGGCCCGCTCGTCAGGGAGCGACATGCCCGTCGCGCCGCCGCCGAGGTCGGCGGGGAACCCCCAGCGAGCGCCGAGCCCGTCACGCTCCCACCGCTGCGGCATGGCCGGCCCTGAGCGGAGCGCCTCTGCCCAGCGGTCGGCCCACCTGGCGCAGTGCCAGAGGTGGAAAGCGATGGGTGGCGCCGTGGGGGCAGCCTGCCAGCGCAGGTCGTCCTCGCTCGCGGCCCTCCCGGCTTCCACGAGCAGCCCGTGAGTGACGGCAAACCGGTCGCGGAGGAGGCCGATCACGATCGCGGGTCCCGGGCTAGGAGGCCGCGGGGGCCGCCAGCGCTCCCGGGACCTGCTCGGCGGCGTGATAGCTGGAGCGCACCAGCGGCCCGGACTGCACGTGCCGGAAGCCCATCTCCATGCCGATGCGGCGCAGCTGCGTGAACTCGGACGGCGTGTAGTACTTGAGAAGCGGGAGATGCCGGTGGCTCGGGCGCAGGTACTGGCCGATGGTGAGCACGTCGACATCGGCCTCGCGCAGCAAACGCATGGCGTCGAGAATCTCCTCCCAGCGCTCGCCGAGGCCGAGCATGATCCCGGTCTTGGTCACCATGGCGTCGAAGCCGATCTCCCGCGCGACGGCGCGCCCCGCGGTGAGCACCCCAACGCTGCGGTCCCAGCGGGCACGGCGGCGGACCGGGCGCTGCAAACGGGGGACCGTCTCGACGTTGTGTCCCAGGATCTCCGGCTGGGCCTCCACCACGGTCCGGATGTCAGCCTCGCGGCCGTTGAGGTCGCTGATGAGCACCTCGATGCTGGTCCCCGGCGTGGCGTGGCGGATCTCGCGAATCGTGTCCGCCATGAGGGATGCGCCGCCATCGGGCAGATCGTCACGCGCGACCATGGTCACCACCACGTGGCGAAGGCGCATGTGTCGCGTCGCTTCGGCGACCCGCCGGGGCTCGTCGCGGTCGGTCACCGGCGGACGGCCGGTGTCGATGGCGCAGAATCCGCAGTTCCTGGTGCAGACCGATCCCCCGATCATGAAGGTCGCGGTGCCCAGGGCCCAGCACTCCCCGATGTTGGGGCAGCGGGCCTCCTCGCAGACGGTGTTCAGCGCTCCGTCGTGCACCAGGTGCTTCACGTCCGCGTAGGTGGCGCCGGCACCAAGGCGAACCTTGAGCCACTCGGGTCGCCGACCTCCGGCTCCGGCGTTCTCGGGGACCGGGTCGCCGGGCGCCAGGAGCCCGCCGTCGACCAGGGGTCCGCCCGGGTACATGATCTCCGAGGGGCTGACGTGGCCGTGGTGCTCCGGCGTTGGCTGGCCAACGATCGTGAGCTCCCCCCGCGTGGAGAAGTCGGGAGCTGCGGGGAGGTCGGGGGGCATGGGCCCAGTCTAGCGAAGGGCGCCCATGCCCGCAGCGTGCGGACCGGGTCGGAGGCGGCCAGTGTCAGGCCAGCTCGTCGGGTGGCTTCTCCTTTTCGGGGAACGTCGATGCGTCGGGGATGAGCTCGTCGACCGTGCCGATCGGCTGGTCCTCGATCACGCGGTTGACCTCCCAGAAGTCCCGCCGCCTTGCGCCGCCGGCCCCCCGGGCCGGGCGCGCCGCAGGGGGAGCCACCAGCCGTCGAGGCGGGGAGACCGGCCCCCGGACTGGGGTCGCGAACGCGCGACCGGAGGCCACCGCCTCCTCACTCTCGCGCCGTCGGCGTGCCGAGAGGATGGCCATGGCGGCGACCCCGCCGATGACGAAGAGGCCCAGGAGCACTGCCACGATCAGCCGGCCTGTCCGATCCCCGGTGGTGGACCCCGCGGCATTGCCTTCGGGCGATGGGAGGGGGGTGAGGATCACGGTCACCACGCCCTCGCTGCCCGTCGCGCCCGGCGTCTCACCGGCAGAGCCGGAGGCCGTCGGGGAGGTTCCTGCGCTGCTCGACGCCGACGGCGACGGCGTGACCGACACGGTCGGTGCCGTGATGGGTGTCGGCTTAGGGGTGGGCTTCGGAGTCGGCTTAGGGGTGGGCTTCGGAGTCGGCTTCGGGGTCGGGGTCGGCTTGGGAGTCGGCTTCGGCGTGGGCGTCGGCGAGGGGGTGACGGTGAGCGTGCCGCCTGCCAGCGTGTCCCCCGTCGAGGCGACGAACGTCACGGTCCATGTGCCGGGAGAAACGATCCGCCGACCGGTCCATGTTCCGCCGCTTTCGGTCAGGTTCACGTTGACGGTCGACGCGCCGTTCCTCAGCCGTGCCACCACGCTGGCAGGTTGCGGATTCCGGCTGTCGACCGAGAACGTCACGGTCTGGCCCTCGCGCGCCGGATTGGGCGTCACCTGGGGATTGCTCAGCTTGGCGGGCGCCACGGCGAGCGTGGCTACCGGGAGGAGAAGTAGGGAGAGCGAGACCGCGGCTACCGCTCGGAGCAGCGCCGAGCCTGCCCTCGTCGCGTGGCGTCGCGATCCCTCCGCCATCGGTCCCTCGTGGCGCGCCCGCGGTCCGGTGACCGCCATCGGCTCGGGCCACAATAGCGGGCGTGGCGGGTCGGGGTCACCTCCCGGCGGACGAGGACGCGCCCGCACACCGTGCCGGCTCGTTGCAAGATCGGGTCAGCCGTTCGCTGGGCTGGTGTACTCGTCGAACTCGCGAACCAGGCGGAACCCCATCCGCTCGTAGAGCGGGCGGCCCATCTCGCTCGCCTGCAGCACACCCAACCGCCAGCCTGGATCGGCATCTCGCGGCAGATGCCAGGTCATGGCTGCGCCGATGCCACGCCGCCGCGCCTCCGGTACCGTCGCGATGCTGTAGATGCCGACCACGTCACCCGTGCGCGAGGAGAAGGCGGTCGCCACGGGACGCCCGTCCATCCAGCCGAGGAAGGCGCGGAGCCGTTCGTCGTGCAGCATGCTGGGCGGGTAGAAGTGCTCGACGATCGGTGCCGGCATCCCGAACCCCGACTCGGTCGTCCTGCGGAACGCCTGGAGGGTTCCGTCGGTAACCCGCTCGATGCGGAGCTCAGCGGGCGGGTCCGGCATGGGGCCCGGCTCGATGGCAAAGCAGGGGAGCCGAGCTTCGACCGCGAGGCCGCCACCTGCCGCCGCCGCGCCAAGCGCGTGGGCTCCGGCCGGGACGTGGACGACGAAGGGAAGGCCGCTGTCGCGAAGGCGCTCGATCACAGCCCCGAGCGCGGTCGGCGACGTGTCCGCTGCCGGCCAGGCCGCGTTGAAGGTCGCCACCGGGAGACCGGTTACGGCCACCGGGACGCCGGCGACCTCCTCCGACCAGCCACCGGGGATCAGCCCGCTGGCGATCCGGTACGTCTCCGCGAAGTTCGCGTCGTGGGCGCGCGCCTGCTCGTCGGGCGTCATGCCGAGTGGTCCCCATCAGCCGATCGGCGTGTTGACGTCCCAGCTCTCCAGGCGCTTGCGGACGTCGGAGAGGAAGTAGCCGACCTGCGCGCCGTCGAGCACCCGGTGGTCGAAGCTGCAGGTCATGTTCATCATCGGCCGGATGGCGATCATGTCGGATCCGTTCGCTTCAACGACCACCGGGCGCTTGACGATGGCTTCCATGGAGAGAATCGCGACCTCGGGGGCGTTGATGATCGGCATGGAGCTCACGGAGCCGAACCAGCCCGTGTTGTTCACGGTGAACGTGCCGCCCTGGATCTCCTCCAGCCGAAGCTTGTTGGCACGGGCCCGTGCCGCGAGGTCCTGGACCTGGTGGTTGACTCCGCTGATCGAGAGCTGGTCGGCGTTGTGGATGACCGGGACCAGCAGACCGTTGTCGACGGCCACCGCGATCCCGATGTTCATCTCCTGCTTCAGGATCACGCGGTCCTCGGCGAACTGGCTGTTCACCATGGGGTGCTGCCGAAGCGTCTCCGTTACGGCCTTGATGACCACGGCCACGTAGCTGATGCCGATTCCCTCGCGCGCCTTGTAGGCGGCCGTGTTGGCCTCGCGCCAGCGGACGACGTTGCCCATGTCGGCCTCCACCACGGTGTAGGCGTGGGGGACGGTCTGCTTGACCCGCGTCATCTTGGCGGCGATTCCCTTGCGCATCTGCGAGAGGGGGATCTCCTGATCGCCGGCCGTGGGGGCGGGCACCGGTGACGGCGTGAAGGTCGGCGCCGGAGCCGGTGGCGTCGCGGCTGTCGGTGCGGGCGGAGCCGATGGTGCGGGCGGAGCCGATGGCGCGGCCATCGCCGCCGCGGGAGGCGGTGCCGCCGCTGCCGGCTGGGCCGGCTGGGACGCTCGCGCGGCCACGAAGGCGAGCACGTCATCCCGGGTGACCCGTCCGCCGGAGCCCGTGCCGCTGATCTGGCTGATGTCCAGGTTGTGCTCGCGAACCAGGCGACGCACCGCCGGCGTCATGCGGACCGATGCGTCGGTGGCCGGCGTCCCGGCCACGGCGGGCGCCTGCTGGGCGGGAGGTGGTTCGGCAGGCTGGGAAGCAGCCGCGGCCGGTGGTGTCACGGGTGGGGGAGCGGCGGGCGGGGCGGCGGCCTCGGGTTCAGCCGGGGCTTCGGCCGGTGGCGCGGCGGGCTCCGCTGACGGCGTCTCCTCTGCGGTGACGGCGCCGTCACCGGCGTCGATCTCGGCCAGCGGCGTGCCGACCTTCACCGTCTGCCCGTCGCCGACGATGATCCTGGTGACCGTGCCGGCCACCTCCGCGGGCACCTCGGCGTTGACCTTGTCGGTCACCACCTCGAAGAGCGGGTCGTACTGCTCGACGCGGTCGCCCTCCTTGACCAGCCACCGCTCGATGGTCCCTTCGGTGACCGACTCGCCGAGCTGCGGCATCTTGATCGTGGTTGCCATCAGGCTCCTCTGTTCGTCTCCAACTGAGCGTACCCGATCAGTACGCCGCGAGCGTCCGGGCCGCCTCGACGATCTTCTCGGGCCCGATCATGAACCAGTCCTCCAGAGCGTGGTGGTACGGGACGCCCGGCACCTCCGGGCCGCCGAGCCGGGTCACCGGCCCGTCGAGGTGCTCGAAGCCCTCCTCGGCGATGGTGGCCGCCACCTCGGCGCCGAAGCCGCCGAAGCGGTTCGCCTCGTGGACCACCAGCGCCTTGCCCGTCTTCTCGACGGAGGCCAGAACGGTGGCGGTGTCGAGCGGACGCAGGGTCCTCAGGTCGACCACCTCGGCCTCGATCCCGTCCTCGTGGGCCAGCGTCTCGGCCGCCTCGAGGGCGCAGTAGCGCATGTAGCCGTAGCAGTAGATGGACAGGTGGCGGCCTGGCCGGGCGACATCGGCCTTGCCGATCTCGACCATCCCCTCGCCCTCGGGCACCTCGTCCTTGAACAGGCGGTAGGTCTTCTTGTGCTCGAAGAACAGGACCGGGTCAGGGTCGCGAATGGCGGCCTTGAGCAAGCCGCGAGCGTCGGCCGGCGTCCCGGGAGCGAGGACCTTGAGCCCCACGGTGCTCGTGAAGTAGGCCTCGTTCGACTGGCTGTGATAGAGCGCCCCGTGCACGCCGCCCCCGTACGGCATGCGGATCACCATCGGCATGCCGAAGGTGCCGTTCGACCGATAGCGCATCCGGCTGATCTCGCTGACGATCTGGTTGAACGCCGGGTAGACGAAGTCGGCGAACTGCATCTCGGCGATCGGTCGCAGCCCGTAGAGGGCGGCGCCCGCGGCGGCGCCTGCGATCATCCCCTCGGTCAGGGGCGTGTCCAGCACGCGCTTGTCTCCGTACTTGGACCACAGGCCGTCGGTGGCCCCGAAGACGCCGCCCTTGCGGCCGACGTCCTCGCCCATGACCATCACCCGCTCGTCGCGCTCCATCTCCTCGTCCATGGCGAGCCGGATGGCCTCGAGGATGTTGAGCTCGGTCATGGCTGGGCCACCTCGTCCGCGTAGACATGGCGCTCGGCCGTCGCCGGATCGGGGTCGGGCCGGGCCTCGGCCCGCCTGCTGGCCTCGTTGATCTCGGCCTTGACCTCGGCACGGAGACGCTCATCGGCCTCGTCATCGAGGACGCCGAGCGCGCGGAGCTCGCGGCCGAAGACGGCCAGCGGGTCCTGCGACTTGAGCGCCTCGACCTCGGCGGAGTCGCGGTAGCGCCGCTGGTCGTCGTCGGACGAGTGGCTCGTCAGGCGCACCACCTTGGCCTCGATCAGGGTGGGTCCTTCGCCGTTCCTGGCTCGCTCGTGGGCCGCCCGGCCCGCGGCGTAGCACCCGAGCACGTCGCCCCCGTCGACGGTGACGCCCGGCATCCCGTACCCCTCCGCGCGGGCAGCGATCGAGAGGCCGGCGACCTGGCGCTCGAGCGGGACGCTGATGGCGTAGCCGTTGTTCTCGCAGACGAAGATCACCGGCAGGCGGTGCACGCCGGCGAAGTTCATGGCCTCGTGGATCTCGCCCTGGTTGGCGGTTCCCTCGCCGTAGTACGTGATGGCCACGGCGTCATCGCCGCGGACCCAGGCGCCCAGCCCCAGGCCCACCGCGTGGAGCACCTGGGTGCCGACCGGCGACGAGACGCTCACGATGTTGTACCTGGCGCCGCCGTAGTGGCCGGGCATCTGGCGGCCGGCCGAGCTGACGTCGTCGCCCTTGGCCAGGTGGGCGGTGATGATGTCCTCCGCGCTCATGCCAAAGGTCATGGTCGCGGCGATCGACCGGTAGTAGGGCGCCATCCAGTCGTGGTTTCGCCGCATCGGCCAGGTGATCCCGACCTGCGCCCCCTCGTGGCCCTGCCCCGAGATGATGAAGGCGATCTTGCCGGCCCGCTGCATGAGCCACATCCGCTCGTCGACTGCCCGGGCCAGGAGCATCTGGCGGTACATGGCCAGCACCTCCGAGTCCGAGAGCCCGAGCTGGTGATGTCGCGGCTCGGCGGCGACCTTGGCGTCCGTCACGCGTGGCACCTCCGCTCAGCTACACATGGATGGCGACGCCGTCGACCGCCAGGGCGGCCTCGGCGAGGACTTCGGTCAGCGTTGGGTGGGCATGCACGCTCATGGCGATCTCCTCCGCCGTGGCCTCGACCAGTCGGGCCAGGGTCGGCTCGGCCAGGAGGTCGCCGGCGTGCGGGCCGATCAGGTGAGCCCCGAGCAGGAGGCCGGTCTCCGCATCGGCCACCATCTTGGCGAACCCGTCCATCTCGCCAACGATGGTCGCCTTGCCCAGGGCCCGGAACGGGAATGATCCGACCTTGACCCGGCGTCCCTGCTCGACGGCCTCGGCTTCGGTGAAGCCGACCGAGGCGATCTGCGGGCGGCAGAAGGTCACCCGGGGCATGAGATCCATGCGCACCGGCTCCGGGTCGCGGCCGGCGATCGTCTCGACCGCCACGACCGCCTCGTGGCTCGCAACGTGAGCCAGGGCGTATCCGGGGACGATGTCGCCGATGGCGTACAGGTGCGGAACCCCGGTCCGCATGTGGTCGTCCACGACGACATAGCCGCGATCGGTGGTCAGCCCGTCGATTGCGTCGAGGCCGATGCCGCCCGTCAGCGGCCGGCGGCCGACCGCCACCAGGATCACCTCGCTGGCATGCTCGGTGCGCCCGCCGCCCTCGCGGGCGGCAATGGTGAACGCCAGGCCGTCGTCCGTTCGCTGAATCGACTCGGGATCGATGGTCGAACCCACGTGGGCGGCGATGCCGCGCCGCCGGAAGACGCGCGCGAGCTCCTTCGAGACGTCGGGATCCTCGAGCGGCACGATCCTGTCGAGGAACTCGACCAGGGTCACCTCGGCTCCGAAGTCGCGGTAGAGGCTGGCCCACTCCACACCGATGGCGCCGGCTCCCACGATCGTGACCGAGTGGGGGACGGTGGAGCGCTTCAGCGCTTCGTCGGAGGTGATGATCCGCTCGCCGTCGGGCTCCAGGCCGGGCAGCGAACGCGGGGCCGACCCGGTGGCCAGCATGAGATCGCTCCCGCTCGCCTCCACCTCCCCCGATTCGCCGCCGGTGACGCGTACCGAGGTGGGGCCGGTCAGCACGCCGCTCCCGTGGAGGACGGTCACCTTGTTCTTCTTGAAGAGGAACTCCACGCCCCGCACGTGCTTGTCCACGACGGCGTCGCGCCGGGTCGCCAGCGCCTCGTAATCGAGTCCTACGCCATCGGACCCGGTGAGGCCGAACTCGACGCCCTGCTCGGTGACCCGGTGGAGCAGGTCGGCCGTCTCGAGGAGCGCCTTCGAGGGGATGCAGCCGCGGTTCAGGCAGGTCCCCCCGAGCGCGTCGCGCTCCACCACGCCAACGCTCATGCCGAGCTGCGCGGCGCGGATGGCGCCGACATAGCTCATCCCCCCACCGAGGATCAGGAGGTCAAAGTGGGCCGACTCGCTCATGCGTCACCCTGCGGTCGCTGCAGATTGCGCCCCTCGTAGGCACGGAGCGTCGCGCGCCAGTCGTCGGGCACCGGTATCGGCCTGGCCTGCGCGTAGTCGTAGGCAACCAGCACGGTGGTCGCGGTCGCCAGCTCGCGGGCACTGTCCGCGTCGCTGAGCCGATGGGCCATGCCCAG
>CAYVLM010000031.1:0-11290 GCA_964452225.1 uncultured Steroidobacteraceae bacterium
TGAAGCCTCGGCATCACCTCCGGTGGTGCTACGCATGACTAGAGCACGCGAGCACGTGGCCTCCCTCGAGGATCTTCTGCGCCGCTACGCGGCTAAGCCGCCGTACCGGGTGAGCACGCGACCTGGCGAGCACACGCCCCTGAAGATTGATCGTGCCGACCTGGTTGAGGACCCGCCCGTTGAGGCAGCGATGCTGGTTAGTGAGGCCGTGCACCACGCGAGAGCCGCGCTCGACAACCTTGTCAATGCACTGCGACCGGCAGGTCCGGCGCCTGGCGTCTTCTTCCCGATTCAGGCGACAGAGGCCGGGTACGACAAGGCCATCCGGAGGGGAGCCTTGGACGCGGTCCCTGATTGGGCACGAGAGGTAATTCGAGCCCTGCAGTCGTTCATGTCCGCGGACTCGCGCGGCTGGGCGGGTGACCAGCTGCCCAACTTGCATCATCTCGCCCGCATCGACCGCCACAGGGTGCCGCCTATCCACGCCGCGATTGTCCTGCCCGACTATGCGACGTCCGATGGAGCCGGCGCCCCCGCAGCGCGGGTCAATCTGACCGAGCGGTGGGCCGAATGGCAATACGACCCAGACCACGTCGGCAGCCGTGCCTTTCGGGTGGAGGTCCTGTTTGGGGAGGAGGCCACCCAACCCGAAGGGGTCCAAGTGGCAGATTGGACCCATCTCCTGGTTGATCGGACGGGCTACGCGATCTGGATGATCATGAACCACGCCCCCACGAGCGCGGGTCATGACACGCTCAGTTAGCAGCAGGACGTGTTAATGCCCTGTTTGGCCAACGCGGACACTTTGTCAGAGGCAGTCGTCAGCTGCTTAGATGCCTTCGTGTAATTGCCGTTGGTCCAGGTCGTGAGGGCCGTCTTAGTCGCTGTGACGACCGCCTGCCACTGATCGAACGCGCCGGAGTAGCAGCCATCCGGCGGGTTGGCCTTCAGCCACTTGAGCTCGACGTCGACGTCTTGGAGCATGAACTTGGCATCCGTGTTGGCGGACTGGGTGTCGCCGGCGGCGGCATCCCCGACCAGCAACTCGAGGTCTAAGCTGAACTGCCCGGTCACCTGCGACAGGTGGGCACGGAATACCGCATCAGCGGGCAGCGTGAGGGTCGGGCTGCTGGTGGGCTCTCGGGTCGGCTCCTGACCTGTTGGCGCGCTGCACGCGGTCAGGAGCGCCGTGACACCGGCGATGGCCAGCAGGATCCTCCCCTCCGCGTGCTTGCCGTGGGCCAACTCTAGAGCGTCGCGCAAGACCGTCGATTGCGTGCAGTGCCCATCTCATCGGCCGCGACGCCTGACCCACCTGCCATCTCGACGGATGATTTCTGGCGCAACGGAGCCCGGGCCGCCGCCGAGCCTATCCGAGCTCGCTTGTCGGAGGCCCATGTGCCGGGCTTTGTTACAGCCCCATATGCGGAGGTTGCCTGACGTCGCTCTCCCGGTTGGCTCCGTGCTGGATCAGCGCACGGGCACCGAAAGGAAGACCCACTCCGAGGATCAGCCCGGCGAAACCGACCAGCCTGAAGAATGCGACGAAACCCCAACCGTCGTCGGGAGTAAACAGTGACTGAAGGGTTGAAATGCGCCGCCCAGAGCCGAACGTCACCTTCACCGCAGCGTCTTGGGGGCCCGTGGAGTCCTGCCGCGGTCCGCTCGACATCGTGCGCCTGGCAGCGATAGTACCGACCGGCGAAGAACGCAAAGACCGCCGTTATGGCGGTCATGTCGTGCTCAATCGGGCTGTTTGGTGGGCGACACTGGACTCGAACCAGTGACCTCTTGCATGTCAAGCAAGTGCTCTAACCAGCTGAGCTAGCCGCCCAACCCGAACGCGGGCGGCCACTGTAGCAGACGGTTTGGGCCTCGTCACGCAGGGTGATTCACCTCCAGGTTCGACCACATCGGCCCGCAGCGAGGTGGCCTGTCTCCGGGGGCCGACAGGACCTTGGTACCGGCCTCGGCAGGACTCAGACGCCCGTCCGGGAAGCGAGATTGGGGGGTGCAGTGCGGTCCGGGGTGGTGCATGGGGGTTGTCAGGTACTGCCGCCCCGGCGTCTCATCAATGCATGTCCAGTCGTGACCCCCGGTCACGACCGCGCGGTTCTGCCGACGAGCCGGCGGACGCGCTCTCCGGGGTTGTCGATCGCATCACGCGCGGCGAGCAGGTGCTCGCGCTGATCGAGCCGCGCGCGGGAGAAACGGACCGTGCGCACGCCGAGTGGCTCAGCGCCCGGCTCGCCATAGCCCAGCTGCCGCAGACGATGCTGCCGGCCTGCGACGAACGCTGCCGGGATACCGCTCACGACCCCGCTGACTGGGTGACCCTCGCGGACCTCGCCCTTGATCCGGCTCCACCACGCGATCCCTCGCGCTGGCAGGGGTGGAACGCCACGCTCGACGAACGCTTTGCGCCAAGCAGCAAGTGGTTCGGCCTGGCATCGGGCCGCACCTGGTTCGCCGGGGCGCCGGCCAACCCGTGGACCGAAGTGCGCCTGCCGGCCTATACCCGGCTGCGCCGCCTCACGGTCACCGACCCGCAGTACGTCCACTACGACGGCGCTCCCCAGGAGACCCTCTTCCGGATCGAGGAGGGCGAGCACCGCAACAACTCGCTCATCGCCGTCACCTTCGGCCTCTCGCCCCTGCTCCCCGGGCTGGCGGGGGTGCTGATCGCGCCGGACCACCCCCCGGTCCGCGACCCGGCGGTTGGGGTTCGGATGCTTGCCGCCGGCTGGTCTGCCGTCGAGCGGGGGCTCCCGCACGAGCGCTGACGCCCGACCCGGCCCGGCACCCTCCGTTGCACACGGTCCGGTGCGGGAGTAGCCTCGTCACCTCCACGCGATCCGGAGCCGTCGTGCCAGCGCATCGACACACACCCATCGCCCTGCGTCTGACCGGCATTGCCGGCCTCACGGCGGCCATGCTCATGGCCGTTCCCGGCCTGGCTGCGGGCTCCACCGCCGGATCGCCCGCCACCTCCACGCCTGCCATTCTCCTGACCAGGCAGTCTCCGGGCGGCAGCCACGGCGGCGGAGGCGGTGGCGGGGGCGGCAACGGTGGGGGCGGGCACGTCACCGACATCGGCTACGACGTCTCCTATCCGCAGTGCGGGCAATCCCTCCCCACGAACGTGCTCTTCGGCATCGTCGGGGTCAACGACGGGATCGTGTACGGCCCGAACCCCTGCCTCGGCGCCAACGGTGGGGACCCGAGCGAGCTGGCCTGGGCCGAGGCGAACGCGCCGACAGGCGAGCACGCACAGCTGTACGCGAACACGGGCAACCCCGGGCCTGCCGTCTCGTCCTACTGGCCCACGGGTCAGACCACGCCGCAAGTGTGTGACCCGGCCGTCCCCGACTCCCAGGCGTGCAACTACGACTACGGCTGGAACGCCGCCGAGAACTCGTACAACACGGCCGTGGCCGCGTACGCGTCCATTGGGCTGACCGGCAACGATGCGACCGCGACGCCGTTCCCCAACGTGTGGTGGCTCGACGTCGAGACCGGCAACAGCTGGCGAGATGACCCGGCCCTCAACGTGGCGACCCTCCAGGGCGCGGTCGACTACCTCGCATCGCGGGATGTGGCCGCCATCGGCTTCTACTCCAGTCCCAGCCAGTGGGCCACGATCGTCGGTGCCGCCACCAACTTCGCCGCCTACCCGAGCTGGGTGGCGGGCGCGCGCACCCTGCGCGGCGCGCAACGGAACTGCACCGCCATCGGCTTCACCGGCGGCCCGGTGGCCCTGGCGCAGTACTTTGCCAGCGGGTACGACGCGGACCTCGAGTGCTGATCAGACGAGGAGCGCTCCCTCGAGATCGCCGCTGACCAGCGCATAGAGCAAGGCCGCCTCGGTGTGCATCCGGTTCCCGGCCTGTGGCCAGACGCGCGACGCACGCCCATCGATTACCGCGTCGGTGACCTCCTCGCCCCGATGCGCCGGCAGGCAGTGCAGGAAGATCGCGTCGTCCGCGGCCAGCGCCATCAGCTGGTCGTTCACGGTGAAGCCGCTGAATGCGGCGCGGCGCGCGGAGCGCTCCGCCTCCTTGCCCATCGAGGTCCACACGTCCGCGTAGATGGCCTCCGCGCCGGCGACCGCCTCGTGGGGGTCGTGCGTGAGCAGGATGGAGCCGCCGGTCTCCTCCCCCGAGCGTCGCGCGGCCTCCAGGATCGCCGCCGATGGCTCGTAGCGCGGCGGCGTGGCGACGCGCAGGGCGAATCCGGCAAGGGCGGCGGCCTGGATCAGGGAGTGGCAGACGTTGTCGCCGTCACCAACGAAGGCGACCTCGAGCCCGCCCAGGTGGCCAAACTCCTCCTCCAGCGTCATCACGTCCGCCAGCGCCTGGCAGGGATGGTGATCATCGGTGAGGGCGTTGATGACCGGGACCGATGCCGCCTCGGCCAGCTCGACCACCCGATCGTGGCCGAACGTGCGGATCACGATGGCGTCCAGGTACAGGGAGAGCGTCCGGGCAGTGTCGGCGACCGTCTCGCCCCGGCCGAGCTGCAGCTCATCAGGCCGGAGTGCGATCGGCAGCATCCCCAGCTGCCAGGCGGCCGCCTCGAAGCTGACACGCGTGCGCGTCGACGGCTTGTCGAAGATCATCCCGATCCGGCCGCCCGCCAGGCGGTTGCGGAACAGGCTCGGATGCTCCTTGAGCCGATGGGTCAGGTTCAGGATGGCGCGCAGGCCACCGGGTCCCAGGTCCTCCACCGTCAGGAAATCGCGCGGAGAGGCCGCGGAGACGAACGAGTTGGCGACTGGGGTGGTCATGCGCACGGCTCCTCCTGCATGCCGGCCGATCCGGCGCCTGGGGTGGCGCGGCGGCGCCGACGGGTGACCCGGCCACCCTCGTCGATGCGCCGGCCCGCGGGACAGTGCCCTTCGGACTGTTGGCCCGGGCCACGGGGCGCCGACCCGCTCACCGGTCGCGGACCCAGACGCCGGTCGTCAGGTCGGCGGCCCGCGCTCCGTTCTCGCAGGTGTCGATGATCATCACCCACGTGATCCCGCCGCCCGGGGCCGCATTCACGAAGTACGAGGCCCGGACGTCGGGGCAGGCCGGGTCGTCGACGATCGACAGCACCCGACCGGACGGCTCGTAGTCACCAGACCATCGGTCCCCCACGGTCACGTTCCCGGCGCGGAGGCTAACCGTCTCGGTCGGTTGGCCGTCGGTCGCCGCCCGCGTGTAGCTGCCCTGGCTCCAGAACTGCCCCGTCCCCTCGATGAGGTGCAGCTGCACGAATCGACCACCCCATCCACCGATGGTGACAGCCACCACCACGGTCACCACCCCGACCAGCGCGATCTGCGACGGCCGCGCGGCCAGGAGGACGCCCGCGAGGGCGGCCACACCCAGCCCGGCAGCCAGGGCGAGCGGCCACCGGGCGCTGAGGGTGACGCCGGTGGAGTGTCCATGCTGGGCGACCGGTGGGAGGCCGGCCACCAGCAGGCCGACGGCGACGGCCACAAGAGGCACAAGCCAGCCGACCCGGATGGAACGCGGCCTGGCGACGGCGAGCGCCGCGGCACCCGCCACCAGGACCATGGCCACGGCGCCCGCACCGAGCACCGGAAGGCCCTCCCGCTCCCAGGCGCCCTGCACCGTCAGGACCCAGCGAGACCCTTCTCCGAGCACCTGCCGGGTGTGCTCGAGCCATCCGGGCACCAGGGAGAGGGCCGCCACGCCGAGCCCGGCGGCGATGCTGAGCAGCAGACCCAGGGTGACGCGTCGCGGATACATGGAGCCGGGATTCTACGACGCCCGCCGGGCGCGGTCCGTGCTATATACCTGCGCAGGAGGTCCGGATGGACGACGACGTTCCGTATCGGTTCGCCTGGGTGAGGTACATGGTCGACCGCGCCATCGCGCGCCTCGAGACCGAGCGTCCGAACAGCCCTCTTCTCAAGCTCGAGCGTCCCGAGCTGCGCCGGATCCTGGCGATTGCCGCGTACCGCGAGGTGCGCGGCCTGCAGCGCGAGATCGACGCCGGCTAGGCGATCAGCCCACGATCGAGGCCAGGGTCGCCCTGCCGAGCGACTCGCGCAGCGCCTCCTGGGCCACGTAGAAGGCGTCATGCGCCGCGCAGCGGCCGTCCACGCTGCATGGACCGTTGCGCAGCACGCAGCTCGTCCGCCGGGCGCTGCCCTCGATGGTCTCGATCACCTCCAGCAGCGTGATCTCGCGGGCCGGACGAAGGAGCCGATACCCGCCGATGCGTCCCACCCGGCCCTCCACGAGGCCGGCTCGCGAGAGGTCAGCCATCACCTGCGGCAGAAAGCTCGGCGGAACCCTGGTCAGGCTGGCGATCTGCGGTGCCGTGAGGCGACCGGACTCCCCCGCTCCTGCCAGGGCGAGCATGGCGCGCACCGCGTAGTCGCCGCGCTTGGTCAGCTCGATCCTCATGGCAGCTCCGTGCTCCTCACCGGCCATTGTCCCGGCATGTTGGTGACCTTCGGCCCGTTCACTGCATCCTCTAAACACTTAGTATAATACTAAGGCTTTCGCCCACAGCGGTCGCCGACAAGCCCGACGGCCAGGATACGGGAGGTACCGCACCATGACCCGCGTCATCGTCGCCATCTCGGCCGTGGTCAGCGTGGTCCTGCTGACGCTGATCTACGGGGCGGTGTCGCTGAACACGGCCGCGACGCAGGCGTCCCCGTCCGCCGCAGCGGTGGCGAGCCCGGCCGCCGAGTCCACCGCCACAGCTGCGGCGAGTCCCCCGGCGGTCACCATCGACGAGATCTCCCGTCACCCGAGCGACATGCCGGACAGCCCCAACTACACCGAGTACTCCGGCGGAACCTGGTCCAACCCCGTGACCCGCACCGGACCCATCACCATCACGGCCCACTTCCAGATCAAGGAGGGCGTGGCCCAGGTCGTGACGGGGACCGACCTCGAGTACTGGACCTTTGACGGCACGGTGCCGGGCCCCATGATCCGCGGCATGGTCGGCGACACGGTCGACTTCTTCCTCACCAACCCCGCCGACAGCACCATGCCCCACGACGTGGACTTCCACGCGGTCACCGGTCCGGGGGGTGGCTCCGTCAGCCTCGACACCGCGCCCGGCGCCACCAGCGAGCTCAAGGTGAAGCTCCTGCACCCCGGGATCTACATCTATCACTGCGCCTTCCCGGACATCCCCACCCACATCGCACACGGCATGTACGGGCTGGTCGTGGTGGAGCCGGAGGGCGGCCTGCCCAAGGTCGACCACGAGTACTACCTGATGCAGTCCGAGCTCTACACCAGCGCCGGCGCCGACAAGAGCTACACCGCGTTGGAGAACCAGGGGCTGCTGCAGTTCGACGCGACCAACGGCAATCTCGAGCAGCCGACCTTCGTGGTCTGGAACGGGCGCCCGGAGTCGGTGACCGGCGATCGAGCCCTCGGCGTCTACGGCGCTGACACCATCAACACCGGGGACACGGTACGCCTGTTCGTGGGGAACATCGGCCCCAACCTGATCTCAAGCTTCCACGCGATCGGCGAGATGTTCGACACGGTGTATGTTGACGGGTCGTTCGCGCTCGAGAACCACTGGGTGCAGACCACGCTGATCCCGGCCGGCGGGGCGGTGGGCGTCGAGATCACGGTGGAGGTTCCCGGTGACTACACGATCCTCGATCACGCGATCTTCCGGGTCCACAAGGGCATTGCGGCCGTGATGCACGTGACCGGAGCCGCGCGACCGGACATCTACGACTCCATCACGTACACCAAGGGCCTTCGAGGATCGAGCGGCCACTGAGCGCCCGCAGGGCGCGCACAGGCCCGGTTCATGGGCGTCCCCGACTCGCGGAGCTGCCGCGTCGGCGGTAGATCCGAACTCCGAGCCTGCACTCGCCATGCGGCGGGCCGGCTTCAGAGACGAGGTTGGTACCGCGAGCGAACCGGGCCTGGCAAGATCGTACGCCAGGTGGCGCCGATCGCCAACCTGGTCACCGCAGCGAGCGCCAGGGCCGCCCCGGGCGGCCGGCCCTAGCGGCCGTAGATGATCGGCAGCGGACCGAGGACGCGCTCGATCTCCGCCCGATAGCGGGCACCGGAGGGATGCCGCGCCAGCCAGCGCAGGTAGTTGGGGTCTCGCTCGGCGAGCTCCTCGATGGTCATCCCGGCGTAGTGGCCGAAATCAAGGCGTCCCGGGTCGAACGAGGCGCTGTGCCCCGGCCCGACGGGAACGGACGTATCGCCGCCGACCTCGATGGCCTTCTTCTTGTCTGGGGACTCACCCATCATCCCGCTCCTCACAGCAGAACCGCACACCGGCCCCTTTGGATCGTACGGCCCCGCAGGCACCTGCGCAACGGCAAATTTCGGCTATCGCTCGTGGACAACCGTCCCATGCACCATGGTAAGGGAGCTCGCCACGTCGCCGATCCCCTCGTCCGCCGACACCAGCGTGTCGAGGGGCGCGGTGAGCACCGCGAGATCCGCGCGCGCACCCGGCCGGAGGTGACCCAGGTCGGGTGACCCGGACCCCTGCGCCGGCCCCAGGGTGTAGGCGGCGAGCGCCTCCGCGAATCCGATCGCCTCGTCCGGACGCCACGGCGTCCGTCCGTCTCCCACCCCGTGACGGCGCACCGCCGCATGGATCGCCTGCCACGGGTTGGCGGGCTCGATGGGCGCATCGGAGCCGAATGCCAGGCGGATGCCGGCGCGCAGGAGCGATCCGGCAGGGTACGCATCCTCCAGCCGATCGGGCCAGCAGTGCTCGGCCGTCTCCCGGTCCGCGGGACCGTGAAGGGGCTGCAGGCTGGCCGTCACGTCAAGGGACGCCAGCCGCGGTCGATCGGCCGCCCGGATGAGCTGAAGATGCTCCATCCGGTCAGCGGGGACCCCCGTCCCACGGGCCGGCGCCCTTGCCAGCGCATCGAGCACGGTGGCCGCGGCACGGTCACCAATGGCATGGATCGCCAGGCCGATGCCGGCGCCCCGAGCGATCGCGATGCGCTCGTCGAGCTCCGCCGGCGTCAGGCGCAGGATGCCCGTCGTGGGATTGGCGTCCGGCCCTCCCCCGGCGCCCGGGCAGCGGTACGCCGAGAAGACCGCGGCCGTGCGCGAGTCGAGCGCACCGTCCGCGTACACCTTGGCCCACCCGATCCGGACCGTCTCGCTCCCGGCGAGCGCCATCCCGCTGTGCACACCGGCGCGATCCGCGGCCTCGAGGGCTGACGCCGGCAGCCCGAGTGTCACCCGCAGCCGCCCCTCCAGGCGCGGGATAGCCTCCACCAGGTGCGAGAAGGAGTCGCCGAACTCCGCGTGGCGACCGCGGCCGTTCGCGACGCCTGGATCGCCGGCATCGGTCACTCCCGTGAAGCCCAGGCCCGCCAGCTCGGCGACCACCTCGTCCAGAGCGTCGAGGAGCTCCCGACCCTCCAGGTCTCCCGCCTGCGCGCCCACCAGGTCCGCGGCGCGCTCCCGCAGCACGCCGTCGGGCGACCCGTCCGCCCGCCGCTCAAACCGGCCGCCCGGCGGATCGCTGGGGTGGTCTCCCACGCCGGCCCGCCGCAGTGCGGCCGCCGACGCCCACGCCGAGTGGTGGTCATGGCTCCTCAGGAATGCCGGCCGGCCCTCCAGCACCGCCTCCAGGCCGTCGAGCGACCCCCGGTCGAGCACCTCGCCCCACCACCCGTCGCCCCGGACCCACTCGCCGGGGGCCGTCTCCAGGGCGGCCGCTCGCAGCTGCTCCACGATGGCGTCCATGCTGCGAGCCTGGCGCAGGTCCACCGTGCGCCGCGCCCGGGCCATCCCCACTAGGTGGAGGTGGAAGTCATGCAGCCCCGGCACGACCGCCGAGTCGTCGGCGCGGATCACCCTCGTCGCGGGACCGGCCATCGACAGCAGCTCGTTGCGGCGGCCCGTGACGACCACCCGCCCGCCCGCGATTCCGATCGCCTCGGCCGTCTCGAGCCGGCTGCTCGCCGTCAGGATCACCTGCCCGGTGACCACGGTGTCGAGGCGTGCCGCGGTCACGACGGCTGCCGATGCCCAATGCGCGGGGTCTTGACGAAGGCCGCGGTGCGCGGAACCGCCGCGATCCGCAGCAGGACGGCCGGGATCACCACCAGCCAGTGGGAGAGGAAGAGGGCGCCGCGGGTGGCGCGGAGCCACGCCACCCGGCCCCGCTCGCCGCTCGCGAGCAGCCCCGCGTAGGCGAGCACGAAGGTTCCGAGCCCATACCCCACCAGGAGCGAGATCGGGACCGTCCAGTCCATGCGCACCGGCAGCGGAATGGTGAGCAGGGAGGCGATGACGCTCGTTGCGAACAGCGGTGGAATGATGAACTCGGTCGTGAAGATCAGGAAGTCGAGCTTCCGCCCCACGGGCTCCGGGCCGCCGAGGAACCTGGGGCCGAGCTCCATCAGCCGCCGGATGCTCCCTTCGGCCCAGCGCACCCGCTGGCGCCACAGCGTGGGCAGATCCTCGACCGCCTCGTCGTCGACGATCACCTCCGGCGCGACCGCGATATGCTCCCCCGCCAGCGCCAGCCGGGTCGAGAGGTCCAGGTCCTCCGTGATGGTGACCGGGTTCCAGCCGCCAACGCGTTCCAGCGCCTCGCGGCGAACGACCATGCCGTTGCCGCGCAGCTCCGCGGTCCCGTCCGTCCGGCGGCGCCCGCACTGGCTGGCCAGGTCCATCAGCAGTTCGTCGGCCTGGGCCGCGGTGAGCCAGTTGGCGTCGGCATTGAGCAGGCGGCGGCGCACCTGGAGCGCCGCCGTGCCGGGGTCGCGACGCCAGGCGCGCTCGACATCGGCCAGGAAGCTCGGCCCGATGCGCGAGTCCGCGTCCAGCACGGCGATCAGCTCGCCCCGCGTCTCCGGCATCGCCGCCGCCAGGGCCGCGCCCTTGGTCTGGGGAGCCTGGTCCTCCCCGCGCTCGAGCACCCGCAGCAGTCCGGCCGGAGCTCCCGCGGCTTCCGCCGCGGCCCGCGCGAGCTCACCGGTCCCATCGCGGGACCCGTGGTCGACGATCACCACCTCGAACCGACGGCGTCCGCCGTCCGTCCCGCGCTCGACCTCCCGCTCCGGATAGCGCTGCGCCACGAGGTCGTGCACGACGCCACCGATGACCGGTGCCTCGTCTCGCGCCGCAACGACAACGCTGATGAAGGGCGGCTCCGGCCCTTCGGAAGCCGGTGGCCCATCGGCGCCCCGCGCACTCCGCAGGGCATCGCCGAACAGCTGCCAGCCCCGAAACGCGAGGTAGCCAACGTACAGGAGGGAGAGCCCGATCACCGTCTGCAGAAGGCGCGCAGCGAGCAC
>CAYVLM010000032.1:0-11194 GCA_964452225.1 uncultured Steroidobacteraceae bacterium
CGGAGCAGGGTTCGTCCCTGGGGCCGGATCGGTTGGGGTGAATGATTCGTCGCGGGGGTCGTTGGGCGTGGTCATCGTGGGCGCACCTCCGTAGGCATGGAGCGTACGACGCAGCGTCAATCCGGTGCATGGACGACCGGCGGCTCCGTCCGCTGCGGGCCTCGCTCTCGCCAGAACACCGACCCCGGGAGGTTCCGGTATGCGGTGGGAACCGCCACATGCAGCCTGGGGATGCGCGACCGTCTCACCACGACCACCATAGACTCCACGCATGTACGTCGAGCGAGCCGGAGCGCACGGGCCGAAGGTCCTCCTCGTCCACGGCAGCATCGTCCCCGGCTGGCGGACCTGGCAGGCACAGCGCCCGCTCGGCGATCACTTCCGCCTGGTCGTCCCCCACCGGAGCGGGTATCCCCCCAATCCTCCCCTCGAGCGGATCGACTTCGAGGTGCAGGCGACGGAGATCGCGGCCCTGATCGAGCCCGGCATGCATGTCGTCGGCCACTCCTACGGCGGGATCGTGGCCCTGCTGGCGGCGGCGCAGGCGCCGGACCGGGTGCGGTCCCTGGCGGTTATCGAGCCGCCCGCCTTCGGCCTGGTGCGCGGGAACCCGGCGGCGGAGGAGCTCATCGGCGGCATGGATGCGCTCTACGCTGACCGACACCTGTCCAGCCGCGAGTTCTTCCTGCGCTTCGCCAGCGAGGTGGGAGCGACACCGAACCTGCCCGACCCGTTGCCGCCGGACATGGTCGCCGCGGCGGAGGCCACCCGGGCCGAGCGGTCACCGGTGGAGGCGAGCTTCCCGTTCGCCGCCTTGCGCCAGGCCGGGTTCCCGAAGCTCGTCTTCTCGGGCGCCCACAGCGCCGCGTTCGACGCCGTGGCGGACGTGCTGGAGACTGAGCTCGCAGCGGAACGGGCCGTGATTCCCGGTGCGAAGCACAGCGTCCAGCGCACGGGCGCGCCTTTCAACAGCCGGCTGCGCGCGTTCATCGCGGCGGCCGAGGCAGGTCAGACTCCCGCCTAGCCCCTGAACGGACGGACGCACGCGAAACCGATGGGCGAGACAACCGCTGCCTGAGTGTCCGCGATTCCTAGCGCTCGATGCGACTGCTCCTCGGTGAACCGATCGTCAGGGGTCATGCGGTTCGGGAACGGGTCACAGCGGCAATGAGGACATCGCGGACCGGCCGGTCCTGGGTCAGTATTCGTTCTTGAACGCGAAGTAGGAACCGCGAATGGTTCCGGCCAGCCTTGACTTCTGGCGCGCGAACTTGAACCGTGTCGCGAGCTCCGCTGGGACCTCCATCCCATCGGAGAGCTTGAACCCGACCGCCCGCTTCGATGGGTCGTCGACGGCGTACATCACGTTGATCGACAGGCCGCTCTCGTAGAAGACGTAGGCCATGCGGATGTTTTCGACCTGGAAGGCGGTCGCCTCGAGCGGACGGGACGAGATGGCCAGATCACGTTCTTCCCTGAGGATCCGGTGCACCCAGTCGATGGTCGTCCCCGCGCTGCTCGCCGGCTCCACCGTGAAGACGTGGTCGTACTTGTTCCTGAAGTAGCGCGCCTCGTTCGCCCGCAGACCGGCGAGCGCGGCGGCGACCGGCGACGACTCCAGGCCGACGGTCGAGACGTTGGCGAAATCCACCGTGTACGGCATGGCTCACGCCCTTCCCTGCTGGAGGATCCGGATCGGGTTGCCGAACGGATCGCGAAGGCCTATGTCCGTGCCATAGAAATGGTCGGTTGGCTCCTGCGTGAAATCGGTGACACCCCGCTCCCTGAGCGTCCCGTAGAGCCCGCGCGCGTCGTCCGTGATGAACACGAGGCCGCCGAGCGCTCCCTTGGTGATGAGCTCGCGGAGCTGCTCCGCGGTGGCTTCGTCGTGCAGCGGCGGGCCGGGCTGCTCCAGCGAGACCTCGGTGGCGCCCTGCTCGCCCGGGACCTTGACCGTCAGCCAGCGATAGTCGCCCTGGCGGACGTCGTTGCCCTTCTCGAGCCCGAGCTTGTTGACGTAGAAGTCGAGCGCCTCGTCCTTGTCCAGGACGTAGATCGAGGCGACGTTGAGGCTGGTGATCATCGGGAGGTTCTCCTCGGTCGTTGGGTCGGGACGCCGCCCACACTACGGTGCGATCGCGGCGGCCGCTTCTCCAAAACTGCTCGACTCCGCCACCCCCCGGGCGTCCGATCGCGGCCGCATCGCCGCCAGCTGGACGCAGTGCGGCGCGACGACCGGTCCGTGCCCCAACCTGTAGCTGGACGGCGTCTCGCCCACGATCTGGCGAAACGTGCGGCTGAAGGTGCCAAGGCTGGTGAAACCGACATCGAGGCAGATGTCGGTCACGCTGCGGTCCGTCTCGCGCAGCAGAAACATCGAGCGCTCGACTCGCCGCCGCTGCAGGTACCGATGCGGCGTCTCACCGAACGTCGCCCGGAAGGATCGGATGAAGTGCGCACCCGAGAGATTCGCGACGGCGGCCACGCTGGCGACGTCGAGCGGCTCGGCGTAGGCGCGGTCCATGGCGTCGCGGGCGCGCAGCAGGCGCCGGTTCAGGTCCTCCACCTCGCGGGTCACGGACCAAGGCTACGCCATCTGCGAGCAGACCCTCTGCCTTCCCGCCTTGGGGCTTGACCTAGCCTCGCCGCCGCTGCCAAACTCGGCCGGTTACGGACCACCTCGGTGTCCAAGATCAAAGGGACGCAGGGTGGGCCATGCGCGGCCGCTCAAGGCTACGCCGCCGTCACGGAGGCGGCGCGAAGGTGTCCGGCCTGGAGAGCCGCGTCAGATAGCAGAACGCAGGGACGACCCGATTTCGAGGGGACGTGGCATCTGCCACATGCGACCTCGCAAACGACGGCACCACTGCGACAACGGCGCGGCCGGGGCTCCCGGCTCGCGCGGGTATGGATGACCCAGGAGGAGGACTGAACCCATGATCAGAAGGTCTCGCCTGCCAGTCATGCTCGTCGCCGTGGCGATCGTGGCGACGGCGTGTGGGAATGCAGGTTCGTCATCCGGCTCAACGGCGCCGGGGGGGACTGCCGTCAATGGCGGCAGCATGGTCGTCGCGATGGACGGGGACATGGTCTACGCAGATCCATCGCTGATCAGCGATGGAAACTCGCTCTACGTGGAGGAGCAGGTCGTCGAGGGCCTGGTGGGCCTGAAGCCCGGAACCATCAGCACCGTCATCCCCGTGCTGGCCTCGGCGCTGCCGACCGTCAGCTCGGATGGCCTGACGTACACATTCAAGCTGCGGAGCGGCGTCAAGTTCCATGACGGCACAGACTTCAACGCCGACGCCGTCGTCTACAACTACGAGCGGTGGCAGAACTACACCAAGGGCGACCTTCAGGACAACGCCTACTACTACGGCGCCGTCTTTGGTGGCTTCGGGACGGACTCCAACGTCGCATCGGTGACCGCGTCCGACGCGAGCACGGTGGTCTTCACCCTGAAGAAGCCCCAGTCGAACTTCGTGCTCTCGCAGACCCTTGGCGTGTTCGGCATCCAGAGCCCGACCGCGCTGAAGAACGCCGATGCGGACTCGACGCCCCTCGCGAACAACAAGTACGCGCAGGGCTCACTCCCGCAGGGCCAGGACATGGTCGGCACCGGTCCGTTCATGTTCAAGGAGTGGGTGCCCGGTGACCACGTGACCCTCGTCAAGAACCCGAACTACTGGGACACCGCCAACGCGGCCCATCTCGACCAGATCACCTTCAAGCCAATCGGCGACTCGACCGCGAAGCTGCAGGCGCTGCAGTCGGGCGGGGTGGACCTGGCCTTCTCGATCTCGCCGCTTGACGTCAAGACGGCCCAGGACTCCGGCCTGAAGATCATCGACCGCGGCGCGTCCTGCAACCAGCTGAACCTGGATATGAACCAGTCCGTGGATGGCCAGCCGACCATCTACGCCAACAAGGACGTTCGCATGGCCATCGCGGAGGCCGTGAACAAGCAGAGCTACGTGGACGCGTTCTACGGAGGGTCTGCCAACATCCCGACGGGCTTCATGCCGTCCGCCACGAGCGGCTTCAAGGCGGAAGCCCTGCCCGCCTACGACGCCACCAAGGCCAAGGCCGACCTGCAGGCAGCGGGCCTGACGGCGACGCAGCTCAACATCGACCTCTACTATCCCTCCAACGTGGTGCGGCCCTACATGCCTGACCCCAAGGGCATCGCGCAGGCGATCGCCCAGGATCTCCAGGCCATTGGCTTCACCGTCACCCTCAAGACCGAGGACTGGCACGGCGGGTACGTCTCTGACGCCACCAACGGCAAGCTGGCGCTGTACCTGTTCGGCTGGACCTGCGACTGGGCAGGCGCCGACAACTTCCTGTACACCGCGTGGTTCGGCTATCAGAACGGCCAGCCCAACCTCCAGTTCGGCTGGAAGAACGATGCGGCCAACGCGCTGATGCTCAAGGCTCTGCAGGAGCCGACGGTTGACGCCGCCAACGCGGACTGGGCCCAGGTCCAGGATCTCCTGCTGGCCGACATGCCGGTCGTGCCGCTCGTCAACTCCACGCCTCCGGGCGCGTACAACTCCAAGGTCCACGGATACGTGGGCGCCGGCAACGGGACCGAACACTTCAACTCGGTCTGGCTCTCGCAGTAGCCCGGCTGAGCGGCGAGCCCGCTCGGCAGGGTTGTAGCATCGCGTGAAACCGGCCCCCCGGGGTCACCAGGACCTCGGGGGGCCATTCATTCAACGGAGGACCGTCTCGAGCCGTGCTGAGGTTCATCGTCCGGCGCGTGCTCGTCTCAATCCCGGTCCTTCTCGGGCTCTCCATCATCCTGTTCCTGTTCCTCCGTCTCCTGCCCGGCGGCGGACCGGCGGAGGCGATCCTGGGGCAGCACGCCACCCCGCAGCTGGTCGCCCAGATCAACGCATCGCAGGGGTTCGACAAGCCCCTCTACGTCCAGTACTTCAGCTACCTCGGCCGCCTGCTTCACGGCGATTTCGGGTCGAGCTTCATCGATGGTCGCCAGGTAGGGGCCACCTTCCTGATCCGGTTCCCTGGCACGTTGGAGCTCACCATCGGTGCCATGATCTTCGCGATTGGCCTGGGCATCCCCCTCGGCCGGCTTGCCGCGAAGCATCCGAACGGCTGGATCGACGGCATGGTGACCGTGATCTCGCTGTTCGGCATCTCCATCCCGGTCTTCGTCCTTGGCTACACGCTCGTGTACATCTTCGGGGTCCAGCTGCACTGGCTGCCGGCCTTCGGCCAGATCGATCCGCGCCTGAACGTTCCGCCCGTCACGCATTTCGCGATCATCGACGCGCTGCTGACGGGCCGCATCGGGGCCGTGGAAGACGCCATCGCCCACCTGATCCTGCCGTCCATCGCCCTCGGGTCCATCCCGCTGGCGGTGTTCACGAGGATCACCCGCGCTTCTGTCATCGATGTCAGCAACGAGGACTACGTCCGGACCGCGCGGGCGAAGGGCCTGACGGAGGGTCGGGTCGACAGCCGCCACATCATGCGCAACGCCTGGTTGCCTGTGACCACCGTCATCGGGCTCGAGGTTGGGATCCTGCTGGCCGGCGCGGTGCTGACGGAGACGGTGTTCACCTGGAACGGCGTGGGCTCCTGGGTGGTGACCTCCATCCAGAACCATGACTACATCGTGGTGCAGTCGCTCATCCTGATCTTCGCCACGATCTTCCTTGCGGTGAACCTGCTCGTGGACGTCGGCTACGCATTCCTCAACCCGCGGATCCGGTACAGCTGACCATGGCCGCTCGCGAGGGTTCCGTGCTCGTTGGCGCCGCTCCCCGCGCCAGCCGGGGGCTGTGGAGAGACGCCGCACTCAGGCTGACGCGAAACAAGCCCGCCATCGTGGGGCTCGTCTTCATCGCCATCTTCGTCCTGGGAGCCATCTTCGCGCCCGTCATCGCCCAGTACGACCCGACCGTCGGGAGCCTGGCCGACCGAATGCAGGGCCCCAGCCTGGCCCACCCCATGGGCACAGACCTGCTGGGTCGAGACGAGTTCACCCGCGTGCTGTACGGCGCCCGGATCAGCCTCACGGTCGGCGTGGTCGCCGTCATCTTCGGGCTGATCGGGGGGAGCGCAATCGGCGCCATCGCCGGCGGCGCGGGCGGAATGGTCGACGGTGTCCTGATGCGCCTGATCGACGTGCTGCTCGCGGTCCCCGGGATTCTGCTGGCGATTGGCATCGTGGCCTGGCTGGGCCATGGCGAGATCCAGATCATGCTGGCGGTGGGTGTCTCCTACTCGCCGATCTTCGCGCGCCTGCTGCGCGGCAGCCTGCTGGCCCTGCGTGAATCGGACTACATCGTCGCGGCGCGCTCGATGGGGGCCTCGCCGGCGCGCATCCTGCTGCGCCACATGCTGCCGAACGCGCTGACGCCGTTGATCGTGCAGGCGACGCTGGCCGCCGCGACGGCGATCATCGACGTGGCCGGGCTGGGCTTCCTGGGTCTCGGGCCGGGCGATCCGCGCATCGCAGAATGGGGCGAGATGCTGACCGACTCCTCGCGCTTCCTGCAGTCCGCGCCGTACCTGATCTTCTTCCCGGGTGCGGCCATTGTGATCAGCGCCGTCGGCTTCAACCTGCTCGGCGACGGCCTGCGCGAGTCGCTCGACCCGCGCCTGAAGCGGTAGAGCACGGCATGACACTGTTGTCCGTCAGGGACCTGGTCGTCCGCTTCCGAACCCACGATGGGATCGTGCACGCCGTCAACGGCGTGTCGTTCGACGTAGAGGAGGGCGAGACGCTGGGGCTCGTCGGGGAATCCGGCTGCGGGAAGAGCGTCACCAACCTGGCGGTGATGCGCCTGCTCCCGCACCCCGCCGGCCGGATCGAAGGCGGCGAGGTGCGTTTCGAGGAGAGCGACCTGCTGGGCCTGACGGAGTCGGAGATGCGCGAGCTCCGCGGCCGGGAGATCGCCATGATCTTCCAGGATCCGATGACCAGCCTGAACCCGGTCCTGACCGTGGAGGAGCAAATGGTCGAAACGCTCCGCGCCCACCGTGACATGACCCGCAATGAGGCCCGGCAGCGCGCAATCGAGCTGCTCCGCATGGTGGGGATTCCTCAGCCTGAGGTGCGCCTGAAGAGCTTCCCGCACCAGTTCTCCGGTGGAATGCGACAGCGCGTGATGATCGCGATGGCCCTGGCTCTCGAGCCCAAGCTCCTCATCGCGGACGAACCCACGACTGCGCTCGACGTCACGATCCAGGCGCAGGTCCTCGAGCTGCTCCAGAGCCTGACCGCCGATCGCGGCACGGCCGTCATCCTGATCACCCACGACCTCGGTGTGGTGGCCGGCAGGACGCACCGCATCAACGTCATGTACGCCGGGTTCGTGGTGGAGACCGCGACAACGGCCGAGCTGTTCGCCGACCCTCATCACCCGTACACGGTGGGGCTGCTGCATTCGATCCCCCGCCTTGACAGTGCCGAAGGTGATCCGCTCATCCCCATCGAGGGCGCGCCGCCCGACATGCGGCGATCACCCGTCGGCTGTCCCTTCGCTCCGCGCTGCGCCTGGCGGCTCCCGACCTGCTGGGAGCAGAACCCCCGGCTCGAGCCCCTGCTTCCGGGCACGCGGCTGCAGACGACCGGACCGCAGGCGACCCATCGTCTCGCGTGCTGGAATCCGGCCACGGCCGAGGAGGCCGCCGCCGGTCGACCGCTCCGGGACGGGTTCGTTCCCGCCCCACCCCCAGGCGGCGGTGGCGTTGGACCCGAGATCGAGCTGACGGTGGCCGAGGACGTGGTGGTGTTCGAGCCGGGTCCCGGGCCAGCCACGGAGCATCCCGCGGCGCCCGGCCCACCGGGTCGGCCACCGCAGGAGACCCGGCGATGACGGACCCGGCGATGACGGACCCGGCGATGATGGACCCGACGATGATGGACCCGACGATGATGGACCCGACTCCGGATGGCACTGCCGTGCCAGCGGCGCCGCCGACCGATGCGGCCCCGCTGCTCGAAGTATCCGACCTGCAGATGTACTTCCCCATCACGCAGGGAATCGTCTTCGAGCGGCACGTGGGCGACGTGCGGGCCGTCGACGGCGTCTCCCTGTCCATCCGCCGCGGGGAGACGCTGGGCCTGGTGGGCGAGTCTGGGTGCGGCAAGAGCACCACCGGCCGATCGATCGTGCGACTCTACCGGCCCACGGGCGGGCGTGTCGTCTTCGACGGAACCGACATCACCCGCGTGGAGGGCCGCCAGCTGCGCCGCATCCGGCGCCGCATGCAGATGATCTTCCAGGACCCCTACTCGAGCCTCAACCCGCGCATGACGGCGGCCGGCATCGTGGGCGAGCCGCTCGACATCCACGCCGTCGGCACTCGCGAGGAGCGGCGCGAACGGGTGCGCGAGCTGCTCGCGATCGTGGGTCTCGACGCACATTACGGGGAGCGCTATCCACACGAGTTCTCGGGCGGCCAGCGGCAGCGGATCGGAGTCGCGCGGGCGCTCGCCCTGAACCCAGACCTGATCGTGGCGGACGAGCCGGTCAGCGCGCTCGACGTCTCGATCCAGGCCCAGATCATCAACCTCCTGGAGCGGCTGCAGGGCCAGTTCGGGCTGACGTACCTCTTCATCGCACACGACCTCTCGGTGGTGCGGCACATCAGCGACCGCATCGCCGTCATGTACCTGGGCCGCATCGTCGAGCTGGCCGCCGCCCGCGAGCTGCTCGACCATCCGATCCATCCGTACTCCGTGGCCCTGCTCTCGGCGGTGCCGATTCCCGACCCTGCGGTGGAGATGCAACGGCGGCGCGTCATCCTGCAGGGCGACGTCCCGAGCCCCGCAGCGCCGCCTCCGGGCTGCCCGTTCCACACGCGCTGCTGGCTGCGCGAGCGCCTTGGCAACCCGGCGGAATGCGAGACGGTGCGGCCGCCGCTGACCGAGATCCAGCCCGGGCACCTGGCCGCCTGTCATTTCGCAGACAAGGTGTCGGATACGCCCGAGGCGTCGGCGGCACCGTCGCAACCCTAGTCACTCTGACGGAGCCGGTGGGGGCGACCTCCCAGTGTTGGGCCCTGCCCGAGCCGCTGAAGCCGGCCACTCCCGTGTTGCCCTCCTGCGCGTTGCCGAATATCGCTGGTCGGCAGAATCGAACGCTTTCGGAAGAACAGGCCCCTTGCCTGGTGCAGGTCTCACACAGGAGGCCGAGCACGTTCCGCGACGAGGAGGACCTGCACATGATCTTTCCGCTGCGCACGGGAGCGGTCTGGGGCGTCGGCGCCCTCCTGACCCTCGCAGCCTGCTCGAGCGGCGCGGGCCCGTCGGCGTCGACCTCGGCACTCGTCTCAGCCGTGTCGAGCACGTCGCCCGCGCCGACCGCCTCGCCAATCGCCACCCCGTCGACGCCCGGCATCACGGTGTCGGCGTGGCGGGAGGTCGAGCCCAATCCCCTGGCCGGCATCACAAACATCGTCGGGGTGGGCTCGTCCGGCTCGGGCTTCGTGATCACCATTGCTCAATGTCGGGCGACGTCCAGTTCCTGACGTCGTCCGACGGCCGGACCTGGTCGCGGAGTCCGGCGGGTTCGATCGCCTGTCCGAGCTCCTTCGCGTTCGACGGTGCCGCCGGCGTCGCCGTCGGCAACGTCGGAACCACCGCCAAACCCTGGATCACGCGGGCCGCCGTGTGGACCTCGCCCGACGGCCAGGCCTGGGCGCGGCTCCCCAACCAGCCGGCCTTCAAGCTGGCTGACAACGAGGTGAGCCTGAGCTTGGCCGCGATCGCCCACGGTCCGGCCGGATACGTCGCCATCGGGTATGCCGAGCCTCCCGACAACGGCCCAGAGTGCGCGGTCCGAGGAGACCTCGTTTCGATGCCTCAGGAGAGGTGGCGACCGAAAGCGTCGGACACCTTGCGCTATCCGCCAGACAGGTCGATGTTGACCGTCATGCTGGCCGGCGACGAACAGACCTGCTGGAACAGCGCGCTTCCTCCTGGTGCGGGAAGCTCGATCTGCAGGCTGCCGACCGCGAGTGGGAACTTGACGCGGGTGACGTCGCTGACCGGATTCAGGCAGGGCGGCGGGGTCGCACCCACGAAACCCACGTACCACCAGTCGCTTAGCCTGATCGTCAGCGACTCCCCGCTCCCGATGCTGGCGGACTGCTCGGACCGGATTTCGCCCGTGGTGGTCACGGTTCCTGTGTCCTCCACGCTCACGGCTGTGAATGGACCGGTGGCCGGCGCCACACCGATCACCGTGGGCAGGTGCAGGACGCAATCGGAGCCGACGTTCCTCAACGGAAGGTACGCGAACCGGACGGGGGCGTAGGGGCTGGCGCCAGGCCCAGAACCCGAGGTCACCGTCCCCACCACGATCTGGCTCGCCGAGCAGGTCCCGCCGGGGTTCGGCAGCGCCAGCGGCGCGGGCGCCGCGGTCGGGCTGGGGGTCGCCGGCGTCGCCGCCGGCGGCGGAATCCACACCACGTAGGAGAGCTCGGCGCCGCGATAGTGCCCCGTGATCTGCCAGCAGCCCGGGGTCGGGACCTCGATGCCCACCAGCATGGCCTCGCCGAAGTCGCCGCTGCCGGCATTCGTGCCGGGACCAAAGGTGAAGGAGCCGGAGCCGTCGAGGCGCGTCCCGGTCACGGTGATGGCGGGGACCGGCTCCACGGCGGTGCCGGGCCAATTGGTGCTGAACCAGAAGGTCTTCTGCGTGATTCCGCCCGGGCCGAGGGGGTACCGGCTCCACACCTCGCCGTTCGGCATGAGCATGGTCCACAGCGCCTCGCTGCCGTACCAGAGCCTGCCGGGTGGCTGCGACGGGTACGGGGAGGGGGCCGCGAAGGGCGGATCGGGCCGGGTCACGGCACAGGACGATGGAACGACTGGCGTGGCCAACGGCGTCGGCTGCAGGGTGGGCAGGGTGCTCGCCAATGCGCTGGGGCCGGCCTGCCCGGCCGGGGCCGTCGGCGCGTTCGACCGGAACAGCCCGATGAGCACGCCGGCGGTCAGAGTACCGGCGACGAGCACGCCCGCCACCGCCAGCACCACCATGAGCGGGCCTGCCCGCTGAGAACCGACGGCGGGCCGGCTGCTCCGCCAGCGTGTCCACGGCCGGCGCGGCCGGTGGGCCAGGCGCTCGCGAACAGTGCTGCTATCGACGCTGGAGGTCAGGCCGCTCAGCTCGCTGCGCAGCTGTCGCCGGACGCGTGCTTCGAAGTCCGGATC
>CAYVLM010000033.1:0-10843 GCA_964452225.1 uncultured Steroidobacteraceae bacterium
CATCCCGGTCATCGTCGAGGACGACGACCTGGTGGCCGCCAACTCGGCCGTGACCCTCACCGAGACCATCGGCGACCTCCTCGGCTACGCCGGCGCCGGCGTGCTGGTTGCGGCGCTGCTGGACGCCATCGGTTTGGCGTTCGTGATCGACTCGGCCACGTACATCGTCTCCGCGCTGCTGCTGTGGGCCATGGTCATGCCGCCATCGGAGCTGGCTCCACCCGGACGGATGAGCGTGCGGGCCGTCTGGCAGGAGATGGTCGACGGCTGGCAGTTCCTGCGCCGCCAGGCGGAGCTCTTCAGCAACACCGTGGTGAGCGCCTTCAGCCAGATCGCCATCGGCGCCGAGATCGCCTGCTCCGCCCTCTACGCCCAGACCGTCCTGGACCAGTCGCGGATCGCGTACCCGGTCAACTACTCGCTGCTGATGGCGGCTATTGGCCTGGGCAGCATCGTGGGCGGGGTGGTGATCGGGGCGGTGGCGGAGCGCTTCCCCAAGGGACCGATGTCGATCGCGGGCTTCTTCGTCTTCGGCCTGGTCTTCGTGGCCGCCGGCTTCGTCCGGGACGGGTTCGTGGCCCTTGGCCTGTTCTTCGTGGTGGGTGCCGCGAACATGGTCTTCCTGATCCCGAACATCACCCTCTTCCAGCAGCGGACCCCGCAGCGGCTCATGGCCCGGGTGATCTCCACCCGGCAGGCGCTCGTCTTTGGCGTGATGGCGGTCTCCATGGGCCTCTCCGGCTGGTTCGCCGGCATCCTGGGGCCCGAGAACGGGCCGGCCATCGTGATGGCCTTCGGCGGGGCCGTCTGCGCCCTGGCCGCCGTGGCGGCGGTCTTCGTCCCGTCCATGCGCAACGCCCGCTGAGGACCGGCCCGATGGCGTCCGCTCCGCGACCCGTGCGGCTGATCCGCGCGGCGACCCGCGACCCGGGCGGCTAACCCGCGCGGCTGATCCGCGCCCGACCCACGCGGCTGACCCGCGCCCCGGCGACCCGTCACGCCTGCTACCCTTCGCCCCCGTATGACCACCGATAACCCCGACCGCCCGCCGAACCAGCCGCCGGACGAGGAGGGGGCCGAGGCGCAGCCCGAGCCGCAGGCGCCCAAACCGGAAGCTGCCGAGCCCGAGGCGCCCGAGCCGCAGGCGCCCGAGCCGGAAGCTGCCGAGCCCGAAGCGCCCGAGCCGGAGGTCGCTGCCCCCGAACCAGAGCCCGCGGAGGCCGAGCCCGAGCCTGAGGAGACCGAGGCCGAGGAGGCTGAGGCCGAGGAGACCGAGGCCGAGGAGGCCGCAGTCGAGCCTGAGCCTGGGGAAGAAGAAGAGCTCGAGGACGAGGAGCTCGAAACCCAGGAGGACGAGCTCGAGGAAGAAGGCGAGGAAGAGGAGGAGGAGGAGGAGGAGAGAGAGCCTCCTCGGCGCCGCCGCGGCGGCCCCATGGTCGCCACGGGCACCGGCGAGGGCGGCTACCGCGGCAGCCTTCCACCCAGGCAGGACCACCTCGCCGGACCCTGGGTGATCCTGGTCGCGGTGATCTTCGTGCTGGTCCTGGCCCTCTCCGCGGCCGGCCTGCCTTCGAGCCTGTTCCCCAGCGCGAGCGCCGTGCCGTCGGTGTTCCCGTCGGGCTCGGAGCTGCCGCTGGCATCCGGCTCGCCCGGTGCCTCCCTGGTCCCGGCGTCGCCCGGCACGTCGCCAACGGCTGCCGCGTCGGCGGCGGCGTCACCCGCGGCATCCGAGACGCCGTCCGCGACGACAGCCGCCTCGGCCGCAGCGTCGGCATCGGCCTCGCCATAGCCTCCGACTCCTCAGAGCTGGACTTGTCATATGCGCTCACCAGTCGCGTTAGACGGGTCAGGGTGCGCGGCGAAGGGACTCTGGGGGCGAATCCACGCTCGGCGGCGGTCGCCATCGGGCTGCTGGAGGCCGGCCGAGCTGTCTAACGCGCATCACCGCAGCATCTGACAAGTCGGTGACCGAAGCGTGCCCTGGACTTGTCATATGCGCTCACCAGTCGCGTTAGACGGGTCAGGGTGCGCGGCGAAGGGACTCTGGGGGCGAATCCACGCTCGGCGGCGGTCGCCATCGGGCTGGCAGAAGCGGTCCGAGCTGTCTAACGCGCATCACCGCAGCATCTGACAAGTCAGCGCGCCCGCAAGCCAGGACTGTACGAAAAGCGGACAGACCGATAGACTCCGCAGGCCATGGCCGACCTGCCCGTCCTCATCGTGACCGATGGCGACCCGCCCGCCGCCGCGCTGCGCGAGCTGGTCTCCGCGGAGGGCCGCACTCCATGGGTCGCAACGCCGGGGGAGGCGCTGGACCTCGCCGCGCAGGGGGCCACGGACCTGGCCCTGGTGGACGCCACGGGCGGCACCTGGCTGCTGCGTCGGCTGAAGTCGGCCCGGCAGGGGCTGGATCTGCTGGCGGTGGTCCCGCGCGGGGACGATGCCAGGGCGGCAGAGGCGATCCGGGCGGGGGCCGCCGACTGCATCGGCCTGCCGGTGGAACCGGTGGTGGCAAGGGCGGCGCTGCGTCGCGTCCTTGCACGGCAGGCCCTCGCCGCACGGCTGGCGCAGGCCACCGCCGAGCGGGACGCGCTCAAGGCGGAGCTCCAGGGCTGGCGTCACCCTCGCGGGCAGCTGAAGGCCGCGGTCGCAGAGCTCGAACGGCGGATGGTTACGGACGCCCTGGTCCGCGGTGGAGGCAACCGCTCCGCGGCGGCGGCCGAGCTCGGCATCTACCGCCGGCTGCTGTACGCCAAGATCCGCGAGCACGGCCTGGAGACGACGCCCGGGACGCGGGTCCGGGCACGGCTCGAGGAAGGGCGCCAGGAGGGGCGCGCGGAGGGGCGCGGAGAGGGACACCAGGAGGGGCGCGGAGAGGGACACCAGGAGGGGCGCGAGGAGGAGCGCCACGAGGGGCCGGACCGGGGGCCGGTGGTATCCTGACCTCAGTTCTGACGACCCCCAGAGGAGCACGCCGATGATCAGCCGTGTTCGTGTCGCGATCCGCTTCTTCTTCGTGGGCCTGGCCGTGGGAGTGCTGCTGGCACCCCGCAGCGGGATCGAGACACGACGCCTGCTTCGCCAGCGCGCGGACCGCTTCCTGAACGACCTGCTCGACGCCGTCACCCTGGGCGCCTACGAGGGCACGCGGGGCGCGGCGAGCGGCGACGGTGCGGGCCGACCCGCGGATCAGCCGGCGCCGGACGAGCGGCACGAGGTCTCCGCCGGGTTGGCCGGCGACTGAGGGTATGTCCTGGCGCCGATGGCTTCCGGCGCGCACCGCGGCCGAACCTCCCGGTGACACCGCCCAGCCTCCACCCGCCGGCGGCAACTCCTCAGACCCCGCCTCCGACGCCGACCCGGCCCGCGACGCCGCCGATCCAGACGATCCCGACCAAGCCTGGGCGGAGGCCCGGGCTCACATGGTCCGGGCGCAGATCGCGGCGCGCGGGCTGACCGACCCCGAGCTGCTCCGCGCCTTCGGCACCGTGCCGCGCCATCGGTTCGTGGAGTCCAGCGACCCGTACGGGGATCGCGCGCTGGGGATCGGCTCCGGGCAGACCATCTCCCAGCCGTACGTGGTGGCGGCCATGACCCAGATGGCCCGGCCCGGCGGCGGCTGGCGCGAGGCCCGGGTGCTCGAGGTGGGGACCGGCAGCGGGTACGGGGCCGCCATCCTGGCCGAGCTCGGCGCCCGGGTGGTGACCATGGAGCGCCACGCCGCGCTGGCGGCGGACGCGCTGGAGCGGCTGCGCGACTGCGGCTACGACCGCGTGCGGGTGGTGGTTGGCGACGGCTCCATGGGCTTCCCGGAAGCCGCCCCGTTCGACGCCATCCTGGTGACCGCCGCGAGCCCGCAGGTCCCGCCACCGCTGGTCGACCAGCTCTCGACCGATGGCGGCCGGCTGGTCATCCCGCTGGGCGGGCAGGAGCAGCAGTGGCTGACGGTGGTCGAGCGCCGCGGCGACGAGACGAGCGAGCGGAGCCGGGAGCCGGTGGTCTTCGTTCCCCTGCTCGGCGAGCACGGCTTCCGCGGCTGAGCGCTGGAGGAGCGGGAGGAGCGGGAGGGGACCGCTACGCAGATCAGGCGGAGGCGAGCCCTCCGAAGGCGATGTCCAGCACCAGCGCCCTCGCCCGCTCGGGCGGAAGGTCGTGGGCGCCGCGCAGGTGGACGTACGTCCAGCAGACCATGTTGAAGACCACCTCGGCCCGCTCGTCGGGCGGGTCGTCGAAGGGGCGCAGGGAGCCGTCCGCGGCGCCATCGGCCAGGAAGCGGCCAAACGGATCCACGAAGTTGACGCCCGCCGCGCCGTGCTCCTGGCGGAAGCCCCAGTGGAAGACGCGGTCCGAGGCCATCAGGAGGGGCAGGTGGCGGTCGGCGACGTCGCACAGGCGCTCGAGCCCCAGCCGCAGGCGGTCCGCTCCGCTGCCCGGGGCGGTGAGCACCGGCCACAGCGTGTCGCGGAAGTCCTCTCCCAGACGATCCAGCAGGGCACCAACCAGGCTCTCCCGCGTCACTCCCTGGCGCCAGGCGGTCACCCGCGAGATCCCCGCGCGCTCCGCCACGCGCTCCAGCGTGAGCCCGTCCCAGCCCACCTCCGCCAGCAGCTCCAGGGCGGCGGCGGTCAGCCGGGTATCGGGCCGCGCCTCCCGACCCGGCTGATCTGCCTCGCGCGCCTGCCTCGCCATGCGCCGATCCTAGCACATGGCGAAACATATCGCTTGCCAAACTGCAACAGCCGTGTTACACCTAGGAACGCATCCGGAACCCGAGCCGATCCGAGCCGATCCGAGCCGATGCGAGCGCCGGACGCGAAAGGAGACACGCACCATGCAGCTTCCCTACGCCGAGCCCCTGGTCCCCCGCGAGCCGGGACCGCGTGTCGTGCCCGAGCCGCCGCGGCGCGGCGAGCCGGGAGGCAAGCCCTGCGGCATCTGTGCCGCCAAGGGCACCCGGGCGGTCTGGTCGAACGAGCGGTGGACCGTCCACGCACCCGTTGGCGGCAGCCTTCCGGGCTCCGTCTGGATGGCGAGCCGGGTCCACGTCGACTCCTTCAAGGATCTGCCGCCTGACGCGGCGGCCGACTTCGGGCCCATGGTGGCGCGCCTCGAGCGGGCCATCCTGGCCCTGGGCGACGTCGGGCGGGTGCACCTGTACCGATGGGGCGACGGCGGCGCGCACTTCCACGTCTGGCTCCTTCCCCGCCCGCTCGGCATGCTCGAGGCATCGGGCCACATGCTGCCGCTCTGGGAGGACGTGATGCCCAACGTCACCGACAAGGAGCTGGCGGCCGCGGCACGCCGGGTGGCCGACAACCTGCGCGCCCAGGAGGCCAACGGGGCCCAATGACGTCCGCGGGGCCCGTGGTGCCTGACGCGGACGGTCGCCGCGGCACGCCGCTCGAGGTGCTGGGCGTGGCGACGCGCCTGGGCCTCACCTCGTTCGGCGGTCCCATAGCGCACCTCGGCTACTTCCGGCGCGAGTACGTGGAGCGCCGCCGCTGGCTGGACGACGACACCTACGGCGAGCTCGTGGCGCTCTGCCAGTTCCTGCCGGGACCGGCGAGCAGCCAGCTGGGGATCGCCATCGGGACGCGGCGTGCCGGAGTGCTCGGCGGCCTGGCCGCCTGGCTGGGGTTCACCCTCCCGTCCGCGGCGGCGCTCGTGGCGTTCGGTCTGCTCACCGCCTCGGTGGACCTCTCGAGCGCGGGCTGGGTCCACGGGCTGAAGCTGGCCGCGGTGGCGGTGGTGGCCCAGGCGGTGTACCTCATGGCCCGGCGGCTGGTGCCGGACTGGCGGCGGCGGGCCATGGCCGCGGCGGCAGCGGCCATCTCGCTGGCCCTGGCCACCCCGCTCTCGCAGGTGGCGCTCATCGCGGGCGGCGCGGTGGTCGGATGGCTCCTGGTCTCCACGGAGCCGGGTGCGCCCGATGGTGACGGGCCAAGCCCGCTCTCACGCCGCTTCGGGCTGGCGGCGCTCGCGCTCTTCGCCGTGGGGCTGGCAGCGCTCCCGGTGATCCGGGTGCTCGACGGGCAGGCGGCCGCGGTGGCCGACACCTTCTACCGGGTGGGCGCCCTGGTCTTCGGCGGCGGGCACGTGGTGCTCCCCCTGCTGCACTCGACGGTGGTCGACCCCGGGTGGGTGAGCAACGACCGCTTCCTCGCCGGCTACGGGGCCGCCCAGGCGATCCCGGGCCCGCTCTTCAGCTTTTCCGCCTACCTGGGCGCGGTCTCCGTGGTGGGTCCGGAGGGCGTGGCGGGCGCCGCGCTGGCCCTGGCGGCCATCTACCTGCCCTCGTTCCTGCTCATCTTCGGCACCCTCCCCTTCTGGCACTGGCTGCGCCGCGCCGCCGGCGTGCGGCGGGCGCTGTCCGGGACGAACGCGGTGGTCGTGGGGATCCTGCTCGCCGCCCTCGTCACCCCCATCGGGACGAGCGCGGTGACCGCGCCGCTGGACGTGGTGGTCGCCGCGGCTGGCCTGGCCGCGCTGATGACGGGGCGGGTGCCGCCGGTCGCCGTCGTGGCGGCCTGTGCGCTGGCGGGCCAGCTGCTCCCCGTCTGACGTCACCCCGGGCGACGGGCTAATTCTCATCAGGCGACAGCTAGCTTGCGGTGGGCAGACGAAGGACGCTCCTCTCCGCCGCGACGCTGGCGAGACGTGCGCGTGGGGCAAGATGGAGCCGATTACAGAGGCTCGCGCGGCGATAGCGGTCACTGAGTGAGAAACAGCGCAGGATCGGCTACTGGGGTGGCTGGCGCCGGGGCCGCCGCCGCCGGTCGCGGTGGTTGCGGCCTCTGCGCTGGCGGGCCAGCTGCTCCCCGTCTGACGCGCGGGCCGATGCCCTAGAGGGGCGGAACCTCCAGGGCGGCCCGGTCCATCGGCCGGTCGGTGGGCCGATGCGGTCCGCCGTCCGACCGCGCCTCTGCGTCGCGGCGTCGGGCGGAGACCAGGGGAGCCACGGCGCCGGAGCGCACCAGCTCCTCGGCGTACACCGCCTCCACGCGGCGAACCATGGCATCCATGCTGAACCGCGCCTCCACGGTGGCGTACCCGGCATCGCCCATCTCGCGGCGGAGGCGGGGCGAGCGGGCCAGGCGAACCACGGCATCGGCCAGGGCGGCGGGTGAGGCCGGCGGGACCAGGATGCCGGAGACGCCATGTGTCAGCACCTCCGGAATGCCGCCGACAGCGGAGGCGACCACCGGCTTGCGGCGGGCCATGGCCTCCAGGATGGAGATCCCCTGCGCCTCGCGCAGGGAGGGGAGGACCGCGATGTCGAGATCGGCGGTGAGGGCACTGATGTCGTCGCGGCGGCCGGTGAAGATGATCCGCTCACGCGCGGGCGCCGGCAAAGCCGCAGCCTGGGCACGCAACGGAGCGCACTCGGAGCCCTCGCCAACGATCGCCAGCCAGGTCCGCGGCGCGCGCTCCACGATGGCCGGCATGGCCGCCACCAGGTGGGTGTGGCCCTTCTCCGGCTCGAGGCGGGCCACCACGCCGAGCAGCACGTCCGTGCAGGGGATGCCGTGCTCGTCGCGCAGGCCGCAAGGCGGGGCGGGCAGCTCGAAGCGGCCCAGGTCCACCCCGTTGGGGATGATGGTGGACGGCGCCACCCGGCCCTCGCGGCGGACCTTGTCCGCAATGGAGTCCGACGGAATGAGGAGGCGGTCCATGTAGCCGGTCAGGGTGCCCAGGGTCGCCACATCCTCTGCCGAGCGGACGCGCGAGGAGTGGACGGTCGCCATCACCACCGGGGTGCCGGCGGCCAGGGCGGCGCGGGTGCCCACGACCTCGGCGCGGTACATGTGGGCGTGGACCAGGTCGATCTCGTGGCGGCGCAGGTAGGCGGCCAGCTCGCGGATGGCGGCCTCGTCATCGGTCTCGTCGATCACGTCAACCCGGATCCCCAGCCGCTCCAGGCGCTGCACCGCCGATCCGCGGGAGAGGGAGAGGGCGCGGACGTCGTACGTGGAGCGGTCCAGGCGCAGGAGGAGCCCGGTGTAGCTCTCCTGGGCGCCCCCGTTGCTGCCGGTGGCCAGCAGCTGCAGGACGCGCGGGCGCATGTGGCCCCGGCGACGGTGGGTGCGCCGATGGCGACGGTACTCCGCCCCGGCAATGGCGCCCTCGTGGTCGGGGAGCGCGGGGCGGGCGTCGGGGGTGGGGGTCACCTGCGCAGCGTACGGCCGGGCGCTCTGTTCGTCAAAGCGGTTGCGTCCGCAACCGTCCGGGCGGGCGCGGGTACGGGCCGCCGTGGTTCCCGAGGGAGGGCTGGCGGCGGGGGTCGCCACTGTCGGGGGGTAGCTGTGCAGCGCAGATCCCGTGCGGCACACATGCACGATAGGGCTCGACGCCGCCGGTGATGCCCCCGCGCGCTCCCGGAGGCCGGTGCCCGCTGGTGGGCCCACCACCGTTGCGCGCAGCGCTCGGTGTCAGGCGCCCAGGATGATGAGCGAGCCAACGTTGGCGAGCACGCCGAGCAACCCGATGGCGGTGGCCGCTGCGGCGCCCCAGACCAGCAGCCGCGGATACGGACGAGCGGCCAGGACGAGGGTGCCGAGGGTCACCAGGATCACGGCGAGCTTGGCGAACAGGACCCCGTCCAGTCCGGCGTGGTGGTAGATCACGACCGCGATGCCGTTCGACTCGAGGCCAATGCCGTGCAGGTCCACGCCCAGCGCGAAGGTGGCTGCGTCCACGAGCTGGACCAGCAAGAGCAGCCCTAGCATGACCCGCACCTGCATGCATTTATTTTACCACTGGAACATACTTAACCTCAACAGACCGCACCTGAATCCAACTCGATTGACGGGGCTCGTTGCATGGCCCATGTAGGATCGCGAGCGTGAGGTTCCTCCTGCTCGTGGTGCTCGTCCTGGTGCTGATCGGGGGCGGCATGAAGCTGGCCGGGATGAAGCTGCCCGTCGTCGACTTCCCGGTCGGTCCGTTCGGTCCGCAGCAGGTCAACCTGGTGCCCGGCTCGCTGCGTGGCGGTGACAACGGCGGCACCATCCAGATGCCGCTGCACTGAGTCCGCGCGCGGGTCACTAAGAGGGGGACCGACTTTGGTACCGTGGCGCGGCTACACGGGTGACTTCTAGTCTCACGGACCGATGCCCTTGCCGCGACTCCGCAAACGGCGATTCGATGACCCCTGAAAGACGGCCGCTTGTGCGTGCTGGCTATTGGCGGGCTGCCATTGTTGTCTTCTTCGCTCTTTACGTGTGCGTCTTGGGCACCTACACCGGCGAACTCTTCGAGCCGTGGCGCACGATCGGGACCGGGTTGGGCGCGGCACTCGTCGGGACTTATCTCTGGCGAGCGAGGCATTGGCACGATCGAATCGATATCTACGTACTTGCAGCCCTTCTGCTATTCCTGATCCCGTGCCTCTTCTCCCGCTTCCCACGGCAATCACTCGACGCAGGGGTAACGGCGCTCGCGTACGCTGCCGCGTTCTACTGCGCTCGGCGCTGGCTGGCTCACGCTGGGAACCGGGACGCCCTTCTCCTTGGGATGGCTTGGCTAGCCGCCCTCATCGCAACAACGTTCGCGGTCATTTGGGGCGGCGTGTGGGTCGTGTGGCTCGCGGTCTCGCACTGGGCGGCACCGCCGCTCGATCTGAGTCTCCCGGCGGGAGCATTCGGCGATGCGCACACGGCAGCCATCCTCATCGCACTCCTAGCGCCGGCTCTGGTGATCGGCTTGCGCCGCCCTCGGTCCCCGTTCGTACGGGCAGCCTGCTGGATTGGCCTGTTCGCCTCATCCTTCGACCTGCTCGCCGCTGGTTCGAGGAACGTGTGGATTGCGCTCCTCATCGCGGTTGTAGCCGGCAACCTGTCGAGCATCAAGCGGTGGGGTGTCGGGCTGCGCCGGACGCTGACAGTTCGCCGAATCATCGTCGTCGCCGGCGTGGCGGCAGTACCTGCGGCGTGGGGAATCGGGGCACTGGCTGCGCGCATGGGCGATCTGGCGACAGTGGCCGCACGAGCATCGCTTTGGCTCTCATCCATCGATGCGTTCCTCCACCGCCCGGCCGTGGGATTTGGTCCCGGAAGCTTCCCGTTCGTACTGCGTTACACGAACTACTACGCGACGCAGACCTACTTGCCCAGACACCCAGACGACGCGCTGGTTCAGCTGGCGGCGGAGGCCGGGATCGTTGGCCTCGTCGCGCTCGGGACCCTGGCTCTTGGACCGGGGCTGGAGGCCCTTAGGCGCGGAAAGGGAGGCACGCGCTTCGCCATCGTCTTCTTCGGCGTCGCTGCGATTGCCAGCGGCCCGTCGGACTATGGGTTTTGCATAGCGCCCTTGATCATGTGGTGCGCGTTGGCGTTGCCTCATCGCACTCACCAAGGAGCACGAGCTGGTCACGGCGCAGTCTCGCTCCCTTCTCTCGGCATCGTGGCCCTAAGTGTCTGCCTGCTTGCAGCGCAAATGGCGGTGACCTCAGCCTCATGGGCCTATGAAGCCGCTAGGGCCGCTGGCGGTGTGGCCCGGGCGAACCTGCTCTCGATCTCGACGCAGCTGGACCCCGGCATGGCTCTCTACTGGCGGGGGCTCGGCGTGACTTTGACGGGATCGGCCTCCTACGCAAAGGCTTCCGCCGCGCTAATGCACGCCGTGGCGCTCAATCCTGTTGACACTGCCGCGATGCGGGCTCTGGCGATCGCAGAGATCGGCCTGGGCAACAACGACGCGGGCAGTACCTACGCGCAGGAGGCCATTAGGCTGCGGCCACTGAACCCAACGGACCTCCTGGTTGGAGCACAGGCTGAGCATGCCGCAGGCCAAGAGCAGCAGGCTCAGGAGTTGGCAGTCAACGCGATACAACTAGAGCCGCTGC
>CAYVLM010000033.1:10853-11103 GCA_964452225.1 uncultured Steroidobacteraceae bacterium
GATCGCGTCGGCGGTGGTCGAGCAGGACCCGGGGCTGCTCACGGGCGCGCCGGGTTGGCTCGCGCTCACTGGGGAAGGTGCCGGTACGCTTCTTGCCCGTGCAGCGGACGCGTATGCAAGCCCGGAACGCGCCACGGTCCCTCAAGGGCCCAGCCTGAGAGCCATGTGGTTGTACCTCCTATCCGGGAATCCTTCCCTTCGCGACACCGCCATCGAGGAGGCGCCACCCCCTCTTCAGGCAATGGTCGAG
>CAYVLM010000034.1:0-11042 GCA_964452225.1 uncultured Steroidobacteraceae bacterium
GCCTTCCGGTTCCCGACTCGGCGGGATATCGGGTCGGCCGATACGGCTTCTACGAGATCCCGGACGCGGCGGCGATCCTGCGCGCCGTCGGCTCGTTCCGCCGGCCGGACGGACCGGTGCTGCGTCCGTGGCTGCGTGGTGACCGGGTCGTCTTCTGGTGGAGGGATCCGATGCCGGGGGTAGCAGATGTCGGACGCTCCGTGCGTCGTCGCACCGTCAGCGCGGCGCGGTCCGTCCTCGGGGGCGCCAGACGGAATCGGGGATCCGCTACTTGACGGCGACGGGGTTGACCGGCGACCCCACGCCGCCAGTTACGGGGAGTGGCACCGCCGCGAAGAAGAACTCGTACGTGCCGTCGCTGGCACAGTCTTCGGCGAGGGCCTCGAGGTCGAAGATCTCGCCGATGAGCAGGCCTGCGTGGGCGACCAGGATGATGTGCAGCGGCTGGAGGACCTCGGGCGTCTGGTTGGGCCGCACCTCCGCGCCCCAGGTGTCGGTGGCCATGGCGGCCACCTCGCGGTCGAAGAGCCACGGTGCCGCGTCGAGGCCGATACCAGGCGCCGGCCCGCCCGCGTACGTTCCCCACGAGCCGGCGTGCCGGCACTGCCCGATCTGGCCGGTCCGGATCAGGACGATGTCGCCGCGCCCGACCTGAACTCCCTGCGTCCGTACGGAGGCTTCGAGCTCGGCGGCCCCGACCGCCTCCCCCGGCTCGAGCCAGGGTCGGCCGCTGAGCCGCGGGATGTCCAAGAGCACGCCTCTGCCGACCACCCGCTCGCGCGCGTTGGCGATGTCGTTGCGGATGGCACCCTTGCTCCCGACGTCGGTGGCGGGGTAGCCGTTGTAGATGCGGTTCTCAAAGACGATGTGCGCCAGCGAGTCCCACTGCGTGCCGGACTGCAGCGGGATGATCAGCAGATCATCCGTCACCCCCAGATGCGTATCCCGCCCACCGTAGAAGTCGCGGGCCATCGTCCCGGTGACCGCGGCGTTGCCGTCCCGGATCATGAGATGGATCGGGTTGAACCGACCTATGCCGCCTGTCTGGGGACCGCGATCGTCCACCGGTATGGCCAGGGAGAAGACCCGACCCGAGCGCACCAGGCGCGCGGCGGCCGCGACGTTGTCCGGCTGAATGTGGTTCAGGGTGCCCAGCTGGTCATCGGCCCCCCACCGGCCCCAGTTCGAGCAGCGCAGGGCCAGCTCGCGAACCGTGTCGATACCGGGGTGCTCGGGAATCGGGACGCCCGGTCGCTCGGCGGTCACAGCTCCCGAACGCGGACGCGGTCATAGCGGGTGACAGGGGCAATAGCGTCCCGGTCGATCACCGCGTCGATGATCATGGGCCCCTGACGGTTCAGGCCCTCCGCCAGGGCGTCGCGGAAGTCCGCGGCGTTCGTGACACGGTGGCCGCGCGCCCCGAAGGCGCAAGCGATCTGCGCGTAGTTGGTGTCGCAGAAGTCGTCAACCTCCGGCACCAGGTGCTGGTAGAGCAGGGTCTGGACGTGTGCCTCGAAGCCGAGCGTTCCGTTGTTCAGGATGACGACCACCACCGGAAGCTCCAGGCGGAGCGCGGTCTCGATGTCGCCGATGTGATACCCGAACCCTCCGTCGCCGATCACCGAGACGACCTGGGCGTCCGGCCGTGCAAGCTGGGCGCCCAGCGCACCCGGGAAGGCCCATCCGAGGGAACCGTCGGAGCGCAGATAGCGCCGCCCCGCGAGCCGCACCTCCGGTAGCGCCCCGGCCCAGGCCGCCGAGTACCCGGTGTCGGCCACGACGACGGCGTCGTCGGCGAGTTGCTTGTCGAGCGCCGCCATCATCGACTCCGGGCGCATCGGGCTGCCGTCGCTCCCATCGCGGCGAGCCAGTTCGTCCCTGCGCTCGCGCCACGCCGCGCGCGTCGCTGAGAGCCTTGCAATGTAGGCCGATCCCTCGGGACGCGGGAGCTCGAGGCGGTCAATTGCCGCCAGGAGCGCCTCGAGGAAGGATCGCGCGTCGGCCACCACGCCGAGGTGCGTAGCGAAGTTCTGCCCGATGACCTCGGGGTCGACCGTCACGTGGATGAGCCGGGCTGAGGGCGAGATCAGCTTGTAGGAGTTGGTCACAAGGCCGCCGAGCTGGGAGCCGATGGCGAGGACGACGTCTGCGTCCTGGAGCGCCGCGTTGGCGTAGTTGCGCGAGTAGCGCCCAACCGTCCCCAGCGCCAGCTCGTGCGTCTCGGGAATGCTGCCCTTGCCGGCCAGGCTGGTGACGACCGGGATCCCGAGCCGCTCGGCCACCTCGCGAAGGGCGGCGTACGCATCGGATTGGTGAATCCCGTTGCCGGCCAGGATGATGGGACGTTCCCCCTCCGCCAGCGCGCGGGCCGCCGCCTCCGCGTCCTCCGCGCGCGGCGCCGGACGTGCGAGGGGCAGGTGCAGGGGAAGGCCGCTGCCGGCCGGTTCGCGGTAGTCGGCCAGTTCCTCCTCGAAGACATCGCCTGGGATTCCCAGGTACACCGGGCCGGGAGTCGCGGTCACCGAGTGGCGTGCCGCCTCCCGGATGAGCCACGGGACCTGGGCGGCGGAGGCTGCCTCCACGCCCCACTTGGTCACCGAGGCGAACAGCTGCTGCTGGTCCAGCTCCTGGTATTCCTTGCGGAAGCGATGCTCGCGCCGCATGGTCGAGGTCAGCGCCACGACCGGACTGGAGGACCAGTACGGCTCGGCGAGGCTGCCCGCCACGTTGGCGGCGCCGGGCCCGTAGGCGCCGTACGCGAATGCCGGCTCGCCACGCAGGCGCGCGAACGCATCGGCCATGTAGACGGCAGCCGTCTCGCTCCGCGCGAGGATGTGGCGGATGCCTTCGGCTTCGAGGGCGATCCACAGGGTGTTGTCACGGCCGGTCACGAGGAACAGGTACTCGACTCCCAGCCCGCGGAGCTCGCGGGCGGTGGCCTGGGCAGCGGTAGTGATGGCAGTCTCCTTTGCGGGTCGGCGCGTGCTGGGTCTCGGTATACAGCAGTACCACGGTGCCCCTGTCAAGAGTCCCGGTGCCCGTTCGCACCGGAAGATGCAGTGTCGCGACATATGGGGGCGTTTTCGACGAGGCGTGAAGGATCTACGCTGCGGGATGTTCACAAGGAGGACGCCATGGACGTGGAGATCGGGCGCGATCGGTACGAGGTGGTCGAGGGCTTCTTCAAGCGCCCGAAGCGCTGGACCTTCGTGGACGTCGCCGATGTGGCAGTCGATCCTGACGACAACGTCTTCGTCTTCTGCCGCGGTGCGCATCCGGTCATGGTGTTCGACAAGGAAGGCAACTTCCTCGATGCCTGGGGCGAGATCGGTGGCGATCGCTACTTCACCTTCCCCCACGGCATCAGCGTGGGGCGCGACGGGTTCATCTACACCACGGACACCCGTGATCACACGGTCCGCAAGTGGACGCGGGACGGGCAGCCGGTGATGACGCTGGGGCGTCCGCACCAGAACGCACCCGCCTTCGGTGGCCTTCCGTTCAATCGGCCGTCGCACGCCACGGTGGCCTCCAACGGCGACATTTACGTGTCGGATGGCCATGGGAATGCCCAGATCCATTGCTTCAGTCCCAGCGGGGAGCACAAGTTCTCGTGGGGTACCTCCGGCAGTGGGCCGGGCGAGTTCAACATCGTGCATTCGGTGTTCATCGACCATGACGATGGCGACACCATCTACGCCGCGGACCGCTACAACAACCGGGTGCAGTTCTTCAGGCCGGACGGCACCTACCTTGGCGAATGGTCGGGGCTCCGGCTCCCGCAGAGCGTACGGAAGGGACCGGACGGGGCGTTCTACGTGGCCGAGCTCTCTCACCGCGTGACGATTCTGGCCCCGGATGGCTCAGTGCTCGCCCGCTGGGGCGACGGGGTGGAGGTCGACGACGACCCGATCGGCGGCGCGGAGGCCGCGTTGCCCGACGCCCCCTCGCGTAATCCCATGGTGGTCGGCCGGGTCCGCAAGGAGCCGGGAGCGGGTCTCTTCTGCGCCCCGCACGGCATCGCGGTCGACTCCGAGGGCAGCTTCTACGTGGCCGAGGCGTCGGAGTCCTGGGCAGGGCTGGACCGCGGGAGCCGCAGCGTCCAGAAGTTCGTCCCAAGGTAGCTGTGGAGGTCCGGTGGTCTTGGTCTCCAACGCACGCGCCCGAGGCGAGCTGTGCAGTCTCCGGCGTGGCATTGCATCCTGCACCGAGTGTGTAACCCGGCCGGCAACGATGGTGACCGAGCTTCGGGACTATCGAATCCGCGAGGGGCGTCTCGACGCCTTCGTCGAGGCGCGGCACCATCGGCTGCTGCCAGTCGAGTAGCGCTGGCTTCCCCTCGGCCGTCGCCGGATCAGCGATGCAGGTCAGCCACCAGGTCGCTCGACAACCGGCACCGCGTGCCAGGTCGCGCCGCCGTCGGTCGAGACGTGGAGCTCGTCTGGCGGCGCGTTCGGCACGCCCGCGTCGAAGACGAGCGCAAACGCACCGAAGTCAGGCGTCGGGAAGGCCAGGTCGCGGATTGATCCCGGATCGCCTGTCCAGGGAGTGGTCCAGATGGTCCCCTGGTCGGTGGTTCGGTAGATGAGGGCGGCTCCGGACGTCGCGGACACGAAGAGGGTGTTGCGATCGGAGAGCGCCGCCGATCCCAGGTCGCCGCTCGCAGGAGGATTCGGAAGCCGTCCGAAGGAACGGGCATCGTTCGTGGACAGGTAGACGGTCTTCTGTTCGCTCCCGGCCGCAAACCCTCCTCCACAGACGACCAGGCCCACGCCGTCGGTGGCCGCCATGGGTCCGGGGCAGGGGATGGAGCGAGGCACCCAGCTCGCTCCGCCGTCGGCCGAGACGAGCATCGCGGCGCCTCGCAGCTCGCCGTGGACGCTGACGAGCTGCACCCAGACGTCGTTGCCGGCGCCGGCGATGCTCCCGTCGGCTGCGGTCCCCGACACGCCCGTCCCCGCGCTCCAGGCGTCACCATCGACCGGCGCGGCGAGCAGCTGCGCGGTGTTCGTCTCCTGGGCGTCGGCCGTCCCCGTCACCATGAGGGCCAGAACCCGGCTCCCGACGACGTGAAGGTCCACGATCCGCGAGTCGGTGGACCAGCCCGGCAGGCTGACCTGGTGCCAGCTCGTCCCTCCGTCGTGGGTGGCCCAGATCCCCGCCCCGCCGAAGACCCAGCCGTCGCGCGCGTTCGCGAAGAGAATGCGCCCCGCGCTGCCGTGGCCGGCCAGCTCGTCGAGCGATGCGGTGGGCGAGCTGACGCGCTGCCAGGTGGCGCCGCCGTCGATCGTCTCGGCAACGGTCGCGCACGCGGCAGCGCCGCAGGCGGCCGTGCCGAGCACCCATCCGGTCCGGCTGTCGATGAACGAGACCGATGTCGGCTGCACGGTGCCCGCGACGGAGGAGGGGGCGGGCGTCGCCGAGACGGCAGGCGGGGTGCCGCTGCCCCAGCCCGGCGGCAGCGGTCCGGACTTCAGGATCGCGTACAGGGCCGTCGGTGAGATCGGTGATGCCTCCGCTGACGTGCCGAAGGTGATGACCAGGTCGCCACCCGTGATGGCACCCTGGATGGTGGGAGCAATCAGAATCGTCCCGTCCATCGCGATCGGCATCGGCTCACCGACGTGGCCGGCCGTGTAGTCGGCCAGGACCGATGCGGCGGCGGGGGAGAGCTGGATCTCCACCTCGTACCCGCCCGTCTGCGACTCGGTCCCGCTCCTCAGGGAGACCGAGTCGATGGAGGCGCCCATGTCGAAGAGGGGAACCGCGTCCGAAGGAACGGGCGCGTCCTGGGCCGGAGCCGCTGTGCCGGCGGGCCAGGTGACGATGGACACCTCGCCGCGAGCCTGGAAGATCTCGTCGAGCGCCGCCTGGTCCACGCTGTCGGGAACGACGAGGTCGAAGGTGATGGAGTTCCCGATGGCGCCGGTGAAGTTGCCGATGCCGAGTGCCTGGAGCCGGGCGGCGAACACGTCGCTGGCCGCCGCGGCGATGGCCTTCTCGCTCGTCTGGACGGGGATCGAGACCGTGTATCCGTACATCCCCGACGGATACGCCGACGGCGCCGCCGGCCCGGACGGCGATGGCGGTCCGGTGCCGGTCGGCCGGGTGAGCTGCATGCCGACCACGACCACCGCGACCAGCGCCACGACCAGCGCGGCCGGCACCAGCCACGCGGCACCGGACGCGAAGCGCAGCACGGGCGGGCGCCGCTGGGGCATCTCCTCCGTGGCGCGCAGCACCTCGTGCAGCAGCTCCTGGGGTGGCCGTGGAGCTCGTCCGCGGAGGTAGCCGGGCAAGGCGCGCTCGAGATCGTCGCGCTCGCTCATGCCTGCAGCTCCTCTGCCGGATCCGCCCGCCGTTCGGCCGCGAGGGCGGCGCGCAGCGCGTCGAGCGCCCGGTGCAGCCGGGACTTGGCGGTGCCCAGCGGCGTGCCGAGGGCTTGAGCCGCCTGGGGCAGCGTCAGATCGCGGTAGAAGACCAGGCCGATGATTGCCCGCTGGTCGTCCGTGAGCCGGTCGAAGGCACGGTCCAGCTCGTCGCGGTCCGCCAGCTCGCGCTCCGCCACGGTCGGCATCGGTCTGTCGAAGTCGTCGAGCGGGATCTCGCGCTGCCGCCGGCGCTGCCGGCCGCGTGCCTCGTCGCGGCACGCATTGACCAGCAGCCGGTACAGCCAGCCGTCGAAGCGGACCGGGTCGCGGAGGGTGGGCAGGTCACGCCAGGCGCGCACCAGGGCGGCCTGGACGGCATCGGACGCCGCAGCTTCCTCGCCGAGGATCAGACCCGCTGTACCGTACAGGCGGCCCAGGGCCCCGCTCGCCAGCTCGGCGAAGGCGCCGTGGTCGCCCTGCATCGCACGCTCCACCAGGTCGGTCCGCATCCCACCCCACGTCACGGCGTTTGCCGCGATCCTCTCCGCTCTCTCGGCGTCGGCACGCGGCGCAATGGTTCCATCTTTGCCGGGCCGATGCGCCCGACTTGTCACCTGCTGCGGTGATTCGCGTTAGACGGGTCGGCGGCTCGTTGGTGGGGCGGCGGAGGCCCGCGCTGAGCGTGGGGAACGGCGCCGGGCAGTGGCGGGAGGAGGCTGGAGCTGTCTAACGCGCACCAGGACAGCATTTGACGAGTCCAGCAGCGAATCGGCAGTCCGACGGACCAGTGAACCATTGCACGCGGTCCGGCGTCTGGGAGGCATGGGTGTAGCCGCCTGCCGTATGAGTGGATACCTCATCCTGGCGATGGCACTGCTGGCCGGCTGCTCCCCGGGCCCGGGATCCGCGGCCGGCCGGCAGGTGACGGTCACCGATGGCGGCGCGCAGGTCGTCCCGAACCCTGGCGTCGGCGGCCGCTACCCGGACGGCATCCCGCGCACGTTCGAGAACCGGCCGGTGCTGCGGGGGCAGGCAACGCTTGACCAGGCGCGGAACGCCCCCGGCTCCCAGCCCTTCCTCGTCGGCGGCTGGCTCACCTACGTGCCGGGGGTCTACTCCTGCCCCGCGATCCAGCCAGGACAGGAATGGCTCGCTCCCTGCGGGGGCGTGGAGTTCTCGGACGTTGCCGGTGACGCCGAGGACTCGCTCGTGGCGGCGGGGCTCCTGACCTTCTACCCGATGGCGGCGGCTCAGCGGCTGGCAGCGGCCGCGTTCCACTCGGGCGCGGCGATCCTCCAGGTGCACGTCCACGACCCGCGAGCAGCGGCGCAGTGCGGCGAGCACGCGAAGGCGTGCGACGCGGCCATGGTCGTGGAGCGGGTCCTCTGGAACGGCGACGCGGCAACCGCCCCTCACCCCATCTCGGAGGCGGCGGTCGCCGCCGCGCTGGCACGGGTCCAGCCCGGGGTGCAGCTCGCGCCGCTCGTGAGCGGGAGCGTGTCGAGCGACTGCGGCGGGGAGAGCATGCCGGCCAGTCTCCACTTCATCGTGCCGGTCCCGGATCAGAGCGGAGCGGCCGTGACCTGGATCGCCATTGCGCCGTCGTCCGAGGCGCTGGCTCGAGCCTTCCCGGTTCCCGCAGGGATCGCCGGCGCCGAGAGCGTCGCGGCGGTCGAGTCAACGGGATCGGGCGGCGGGCCGGATGGCTCGCGACGGTGGGCCTGCCGCTGGCTGCGGGTCGACAACGTGGGCGTCCTGGTGCGGACGGCATCGGCCCGGCTCGGATCGGCCGATGTCGCCTTCCTCAATCGGTTGGTGGCCGCGCTGGAGGGCGTCGCCCACCACTGATCCGACGCGCGTCTGGCACTCGAGGTTGGCAGGGGTGGGTACCATCGACCCCGGAGGCCCGAGCCGATGCGACGCTACCTGCGTCCGCGGGAGGGGAGCCTAGCCTTCCTCCTCCTGGTCGTCATGCCGCTCAGCCTGGGCGCCGCGCTGCAGGCGTCCGGCTGGCTGCCGCACGCCGGATTCGCCGTTCCCCTCCTCCTCGCGGCCGGCGTCGCGGGCGCGGTGCTCGCGCTCTCTCCTCGCCGATCGTTGCTCACCATCCCGGTCGGAGCGGTCCTCGGCGGAGGTGCCGTCACCGCCGGCCGATCTATCGCCCGCGGGCGGGATGAGCTGGCGGACGCCTCAGGGGGCCTGCGCCCGTCCCTGCGCGCCGGCGCGCCGTGACTCTCCGAAGGTGGCCGCCTCCTCCGCCAGCGACCGCAGCCGGCGCTGGACGGCGGCGTTCGCCGAGCGCGGCGAGTAGCTCCCGTCTGGACGGAGGCGGCCGGCGGGGAGATCGGCCAGCAGCCCCATCGCCTGGTCGACGCTCGTCACGGCGTGGACCGCGAAGCGGCCGTCGCGGACGGCCGCCACGACATCGGGCCGAAGCATGAGGGTGCGCACGTTGGCGGCGGGAATGACCACTCCCTGGTCCCCTGTGAGGCCGCGCTGGGCGCAGGCGTCGAAGAAGCCCTCGATCTTGTCGCTGACGGCGCCCACCGCCTGGACCTTGCCGTGCTGGTCGATGGACCCGGTGACCGCCAGCGATTGGCGGATCGGCAGCTCGCCGATGGCGGAGAGCAGCGCGCAGGTCTCCGCCAGCGAGGCCGAGTCTCCCTCGACCTGGCCGTACGACTGCTCGAAGGTGAGACCGGCGTGGAGCGAGAGCGGGAACCCATGCGCGTATCGCTCCCCGAGGAAGCCGGAAAGGATCAGGACCCCCTTGGAATGGATGGGTCCGCCGAGCTCGACCTCGCGCTCGATGTCGACCACCTCGCCGCGGCCCATGCGAACGGTCGCGGTCACGCGCGCCGGCCAGGCGGCGCGCGTCTCACCCAGCTCGGCGACGGTCAGCGCGTTCACCTGCCCGATGCGGCTCTCGCGGGTCTCGACCAGGAGCGTGCCGTTCTCCAGGGCCTCGAGCATCCGCTCCCGGATCCGGCCCGCGCGCCGTCGCTGGCCGTCCAGGGCGGCCTCGACATCGGCCAGGCCGATGACCACCTGCCGTCTGCGCCGCGCACCGCGAGCGGTGCCCGTCCTCCGGCGGCCGTCGCGCAGGGACGCCTCTCGGCTCGCCTCCCGCAGGAGGCCGGAGAGGAAGCGCATGTCGGCGCTCAGCCGATCGCCGGCGTCGGCCCGGCGGGCCATCTCCTCGATGACTCGTGCGACGGCCGGTGCATCGAACGGGGCGAGCCCTTCCCGGCGCGCCAGGTTGGCGATCAGGTGCGCGTACTGGGTGATGGAGCTCCGCGAGCGCTCGATGTCGTCGTCGACATCGGCCTGGGCCTTGAAGAGGTCGCGGAAGTCCGGGTCGAGCTGGGCGAGCAGGTAGTAGAGCTGGCGGTCGCCGACGAGCGCGACCTTGACCCGCAGCGGCATCGGCTCCGGCTCGAGCGAGACCGTGCTGATCAGGCTCATCGCCTCCGCGACCGATTCGGGGCGCACCACCGCCGCGTTCAGCGCCCGCTTCAGGCCCTCCCAGGCCATCGGCTGCATGAGCACCTTGCGCACGTCCAGGATCAGGTAGCCGCCGTTGGCCCGGTGCAGTGCGCCCGGCCGGATCAGGGTGAAGTCGGTGAGGAGCGCACCCTGGACGGCAATGTGCTCGACCCGGCCGACGAGGCGGGGGAGCGACGGGTAGTCCTCCAGGATGACCGGTGCGCCCTTCGTCTCCGCGTGGTCCACGAGCAGGTTGACCAGGTAGCGTCGCGCCCAGGCCGGGGAGGCGGATGGCACCTGCCGCTGGCCATCGCCCGTTCCACCCCCGCTCCCGCCGGGCTCCGCCGGTGGGCCAGGGCCGTCCAGCAGCTGCTCGGCGTTCTCCACCACGTCGTCCTGCACCGCGGCCAGGTGCCCGAGCACTGCGGGCTGGTCGCCGTACTCACCCCGCAGCTCGTCGATGAGATGGCCGACCGCCTGGCGGGTCATCTCGCGACCGAGCTCCCGCACCCGCGCCCGGTGCTCGCGTTCCCACGTCGGCAGCTGCCGGAGCAGCCCGGCGAGCTGGGCCTCCAGCTCCTCGGACGCGGTCTCGTAGGCGTTGCGCTCCTCGACGGACATCGCCTCGAAGTCCCTGGGCTCGACGGGGCGTCCGTCGCGCACCGGAGAGAGGGTCACGCCGATCGGCGATCGCACCACGGCGAAGTTGCGGGCCTGCGCGGCGGTGGCGAACTCGTTGAGCGCCTGCTCCCGGCGGGCGCGCAGCTCCGCTTCCATGGCCTCCACCGCTCCGCGGTAGGCCTCGCTCTCGAAGACCGAGCGGATGGCGCCCCGCAGCTCGACGACCAGGTGCTCCATGTCGGTGCGCAGGCGGCGCCCGACCCCGGCCGGCAGCTGGAGCGCGCGGGGGTGCTGGGGATCGCCGAAGTTGTGGACGTAGAGCGCGTCGGCCGGCATCGGATCGGACGCCGCCGCGCGGCTCAGGATGTCGCGGAGGAGCGTCTGCTTGCCGGTGCCCTCCGGACCCAGGACGAAGACGTTGTAGCCGTCCTGGGGCATGCCGATGGCGAACTCGATGGCCTCCACGGCGCGCTCCTGGCTGACGACGCCGGGCAGCTCCGGGAGCTCGGCGGTTGTCGAGAACCGGAGGCTCGCCGGATCCACGGACCGGCGCAGCGCCTCGGG
>CAYVLM010000035.1:0-11026 GCA_964452225.1 uncultured Steroidobacteraceae bacterium
GCCGGCGGCGCCGCCGACGTGACCGTGTCGGTCATCTTCGAGAACACCACGCCTGACCCGAAGGGGCGCTACAGCCTCTTCCGCACGGTACCCGTCGCGATCCAGGACGGGGCGTCGGAGGTGAGCGCGCGGGACGCGAGCGGCAAGCTCAGCGTGTCGCTCTCGGGCCCTGGACCCACCGTCGCCACGGTACGGCTGCGCACGCCGTTGCGCTACCGGAAGAGCGCGACCTTCATCCTGGAGTACCGCCTGGCCGATGGCGCCTCGCCCGACGTCCGCATCGGCCCGGTCGCCGTCATGGTGCCGGTCTGGAGCTTCGGGACCTCCGGATCGGTCAGCGTGCGGCTCCCGGCCGAGTACGCGGTGAGCGTGCAGGGCGAAGCGCTGCTGAGCAGCTCCGCCGGAACGGACACCGTGCTGGAGAGCGGGCCAATCGCCGATCCGGGGAGCTGGCTGGCGCTGGTCACCGCGGTGCGCTCGACGACCTATGAGACCGTCCGACGCAGCATTGCTCTCCCGGGCGGAACCCTCGACCTGCGCGTGCGGGCGTGGAGCGACGATGCCGGGTGGGCTGCCAGCACGCTCGACCTGATCAGCACGGCACTCCCGAAGCTGCAGGAGGCGATCGGCCTTCCGTACACGGGTGTTGGCCCGGTGGTGGTGACCGAGGCGCTGCCGGCCGGCACGAGCGCGCTCAGCGAGGCCGTGCCCGGCGCACAGGAGATCGCCGTCGCGTTCAACGCCACCCCGTTCACCGTGCTGCACCAGGTCGCGCACATCTGGCTCGGCGCCGCGCTGAGCGGCGAGCGCTGGATCCGGGAGGGGCTGGCCTCGGAGTTCGCCGCGCTCGTTGCCAACGACCTTGGCTACTCGCTGCCCTACGACCCGGCGACCGAGACGGAGGCCCTCGCGAGCGCCTCGCTGCCGCTGGCGAGCTGGGGGACGCAGACGACCGATGCCGCGACCTCGGCCACCGATGCCTACGGCTACGCTGCCTCCTGGGACCTCGTCCACCGCATCGCGACGCGCGTCGGGCTGGACGGCCTTCGTCTCGTGCTGCAGCGCGCCGCGTCGGGAATCGGCGCCTATCAGCCGGTGACGGGGGCCGGGAGCCCGCCGGGAGCGCTCGGCAGCGCGCAGCCGCTGGACTCGGAGCGGTTCCTTGACCAGCTCGAGGAGACGAGCGGGCTGGACCTGGCGCCCCTCTTCGTGGACCGGGTGTTTCCCCCGGCTCAGCAGGGTGACCTGGACCAGCGGACCCTTGCCCGCGCGGCCTACGCCAACCTCCTCGCCGCGGCCAGGGGCTGGGGCGCCCCGGAACCGATCAGGACGCTCATGGAACGCTGGTCCTTCTCCGACGCCGACACGGCGATGAGCGCAGCCATGGGGTGGCTCGCCGGCAGGGACACCCTCATCACGGCCGCGTCCGCGGCCGGGCTCTCGCTGCCGGACCGGCTCGAGGAGCTGTGGCGCTCGGACTCCGGTGACGCGGCGGCGCAGCGCGAGCTGCAGGCGGAGCAGGCCTTCGTGGCCGCCTACCAGGACGCCCGCGCCCAGGTCGGTGACGCGCCGAACCCGATCGAGCGGCTCGGCCTCCTGGGCGATGCCCTGCCGCGAGACCTGCTCGCTCGAGCCGCCGGCCTCTTCGCCGCCGGCGACCTGGCAGGTGCGGCGAACGAGATGACGCACGCGGTGACCGCAGACCACGAGGCGCAGGCATCGGGAGTCGTCCGTCTGGGTCTTGGTCTCGCCGCGCTGGCCGTGCTCGCGGCTGCCGTGGCGCTCCTGCTGCGGAGGCTGCGACGGGTGCCGGCCTGACCGGGTTCGCCACGCGTTCGGACCGCGCCGGAACGGCTGCTACACTCCGGCCTATGAGCGAGGATGAGGTAACGGCGGCGCGCCCCGCGCATCATCCCGCCTTCCAGCCGGCAGCCTCCGTCCTGTCCGGTGAGACGGCCGACGTGTACTTCGATCGTTCGCAGCGGATCCTGGCCGCGGAGGGCATCGACCCCGTAGTCGTCATGGAGGTCTTCTGCCGCGCGGACGCTATCCTGTGCGGCGCCGAGGAGGCGCTCACCTACCTGCGGGAGATCCTGGACCACGGCAAGCGACTGGATCCTGTGCCCACCGTCGAGGCGCTGCACGACGGGGACACCATCGCTTCCAAGGAGGTGGTGATGCGCATCACGGCTCGCTACTCGGCCTTCGGGCTCTACGAGACGGCGATCCTCGGGATCCTCTCCCAGTCAACCGGCTGGGCGACGGCCGCTCACCAGATCGTGGAGGCGGCGGCCCCCATCCCGGTCATCAGCTTCGGCGCGCGCCACGTCCACCCGTCGATCGCGGACCAGATGGACTACGCGAGCGTGGTCGGCGGCTGCATCGGCGCATCGACGCCGGCCGGCGCCCGCCTGGCGGGGCTCTCGCCCACCGGCACCATGCCGCACGCCCTGATCCTGATCTTCGGCGACACGGTGCGGGCCCTGGAGGCGTTCGACCGGCACGTTGAGCCGGACGTGCCCCGCATCGCGCTGGTCGACACCTTCAACGACGAGGCGGAGGAGGCGGTGCGGGTCGCGGACGCCATGGGTGAGCGCCTCTTCGGCGTGCGGCTCGACACGCCGTCCGAGCGCGGTCGGGTGACCGCCGACCTGGTCAAGGAGGTGCGGGCGCGGCTGGACCAGGCGGGCCACCGCGAGGTGAAGATCGTCGTCTCGGGCGGCCTCGACGTGGAGCGCATCGGCTACTTCAAGGACGCGCATGCGCCGGTCGACTCCTTTGCCGTCGGCTCGGCGATCAGCGACGCCAGCCCCATCGACTTCACCGGGGACCTCAAGGAGATCGACGGGCGTCCGATCGCCAAGCGGGGCAGGATCCCGGGGCGGACGGACAACCCGCGCCTGGAACGGATCGACCTGGGCCTCTAGGAGTCCGTCGCAACCCCATGACATCGCGACCTGGCGAGCACGAATCCGCCTACGAGCTCTTCCGCCGCGGATCGCGGCTGCTCGCGGACCATCATCCCGCGGCGGCGGCGGTCGTCCTGGAGCGCGCCAGCCGCCTGGAGCCGGGCAAGGCATCCATCCTCGAGGCGCTGGGGCGGGCGTACTTCAACGGGGGGCAGCACCGTCTCGCTGCCGAGCGGTTTCGCCAGATCACCGACGCCAACCCGCTGGCCCACTACGCCTTCTTCGGCCTGGGCCTCTCCGAGGCGAAGCTGGGGAACGCGCCGGCGGCGCGACGACACCTCGCCATGGCGGTCCGCCTCCGCCCCGAGAGCGAGGACTACCGGCGCGCGCTGGACCGCCTGGGCGCCGTCTGAGGCCTCCGGCTCGCTCACAGGTGCCGGACGATCCGGACGCTCCGGCGCCGGTGCGTCGGGCCGGTTGTCTGCCGCGGCACGACGCTGATGGAGCCGTCGGACTCGAGCACCGCGACCCTGACCTCGCTGACGTCGGCAATGCCGTGCTCGCGCAGCGCCATCTCCGCCTCGTCGACGGTCACGTCCTCGCGCCCCATGGCCGCGGTGATCCACCTGCCGTCGCTGGCGATGACGGTGGGCTTCGACTCGAGCAGCCAGGCCACGAACCCGATTCGGTGGCGGGCCGCCGCCACCACGCGGTTGGTGCCGATCAGGGTGGCGATGATCACCAGGCCCCCGAGCAGGGAGCTGTCCGGGCCGGTCATTGCCGGCTGCACGGCGTTGGCGATGAGCAGGATCAGCACCAGGTCGAAGAGCGTGAACTGGCCGACCTCCCGCTTGCCGAAGATTCGCAGCACGGCGAGCAGGGCCAGGTAGATCACCGCCGAGCGCAGGACGAGCTGCCACCACGGGACGGCCAGGGTCCACATCGGTCCTCAGGCCTCCTTGTCGGTGCCGGGGCCCGTCGTGAGGCGTCGCGCCAGCCAGAGGATCGCCGCGATCGACTTGCCGTCCCGGATCCGCCCGTCGTCGACGGCCCGCAGCGCCTCGGCCAGCGGCAGACGCACGACCTCGATCTCCTCGTCCGGATCGTGCCCGGCACCGGTCGCCGGGTGCAGCCCGGTGGCCAGGAAGACGGTCAGGTACTCGGTGCAGAACCCGGGCGCGGTGAAGAACGAGGGTCCCTCCTCCCACGCGTCGGCCGCCAGCTCGACCTCCTCGGCCAGCTCGCGCCGGGCGGTCACCGCCCGCTCCTCGCCGGGATCGAGGGTGCCGGCGGGCACCTCGAGCAGCGCGTCCCCGGCCGGGTGGCGCCACTGGCGGACCAGGGTCAGCCGCTCGCCGTCCCAGGGGAGGATGGCGACCGCCCCGGGGTGCTCGACGATCTCGCGGGTCGTGGTACGGCCGTCGTCGAGCGCCACGGCGTCGACCCGCAGGCTGATGAGCCGGCCGCGGAACGCGGTGCGGCTCGCGGTGGTTCGCTCTGGCACGCTCGGGCCCTCCTGCGGCCGGATGGAGTGCGGCGGGCGACCATCGTACCGGAAGCCAGCGGGACCGCCCTCCTGCTACAGTGCCAGCCCGACCCGGTGAGTCTTCGAGGGGTGGCCGATTGATCGAGGTGCGCGGCCTCGCCAAGCGCTTTGGCGCAGTCGAGGCGGTCAAGGACCTGACCTTTGCCGTCGGCGACGGCGAGATCTTCGGCCTGCTCGGCCCCAACGGGGCGGGAAAGACGACCACCGTGCGCATGCTCGCCGGTCTCATCATGCCGTCCGGCGGGGCCGCCGAGATCAACGGGCTGACCCTCGGCGGCGAGTCACGCCGCATCCGCGCCATCACCGGGATCCTGACCGAGTCTCCCGGCCTGCACGCCAAGCTCACCGCCCGCCAGAACCTGGCCTACTACGGACGGCTGTACGGCCTGCGCGGGGCGACGCTGCGCCGTGCCGTGGACCGCTACCTGCGCCTGGTGGGCCTCGACGAGATGGCGGACCGTCTCGTCGCCGGCTTCAGCAAGGGGATGCGCCAGAAGGTGGCCATCGCCCGCGCGCTCCTCCACGAGCCGGAGGTGATCTACCTCGACGAGCCGACCAGCGGGCTTGACCCGTCGGCGGCCAAGACGGTCCGGGACTTCGTCTCGACCCTGCGCAACGCCGGGCGCAGCATCGTGATCTGCACGCACAACCTGGATGAGGCCGAGCGGCTCTCGGACCGGATCGGGATCATGCGCGGCTCTCTGCTCATGGTGAACACGCCTGCCGGGCTGCGCCGAAACGGCCGGAGCGCCACGGTCCGCGTGGAGCTGGCTGACACCGGTGGAGAGGCGCAGCGGCTGGTCGAGGAGCTGGCGCCGCTGCCGTTCGTCGGCGCCGCGCGCACGGAGCCGGGCGGCCTGCAGGTGGAGGTGCGCGATCCCCGTCGCGACAACCCGGAGCTGGTGGCGGCGCTCGTTGCGCACGGCGCGCGCATCGTCGCGGTGAGCGAGGAGGCTGCTTCCCTGGAGGAGGTCTACCTGCACCTGGTGGGCGAGACGGGGGAGCGGGACGCCGACCTCGCGCCATCGGCCTCCGCAAACGCGCGGCAGACGGCAGCCTAGGCGCGGGAGGAGCCGATGCGCATCGGATACGTCTGGGCGATCTTCGGCAAGGAGTGGAAGGACCTCGTCTCGAACCGGCTGCTGCTCGGCGCGGTTGCCCTGCCGGCGGTCGTGTTCGCCGCTATCCCGACCGGCCTGGTTGCCTTCATCCAGGCCCGGAACCTCGATCCCGGCCAGCTCGGCCAGATCTCCCAGTACATCGCCCAGTTCCCGGACCTGCCGGCCAAGCTGGCGGCCCAGGGATTCATCGTCACCAACTTCATGGCCTACTTCCTCCTGATCCCGGCCATGGTGCCGATGGCGCTCGCCACCCAGTCGGTCATCGGCGAGAAGCAGGCCCGCTCGCTCGAGCCCCAGCTGGCGACCCCCCTGGAGGTGCCGGAGCTGCTGGCGGGCAAGACGATCGCGGCGGCCCTGCCGGCGGTCCTGGCCACCTGGGGCGTGTACGTCGGCTACGGCCTGGTGAACGGCGCCATCGCCGACCCGCGCCTGACGCGGCTGGTCTTCAGCGACGTCTGGCTCACCGCCATGCTGACCCTGGTGCCGCTCATCTGCCTCTTCAGCGTCCTGCTTGGGATCGTCGTCTCGAGCCGGGTCAGCGACGCGCGCACGGCGCAGCAGATCGGCGGGTTCGTGGTGATCCCGATCATCGCCATCGCCATCGCCATGTTCATCGGCGGGCAGGCGACCTTCAGCTTCAGCCAGGTCATCGCCGGCGACCTCGTGGTGCTGGCGCTGATCGGGGTGGTGGTGGTCATCGGCTCCTGGGCGTTCGACCGCGAGTCGATCCTTACCAGGCTCGGCTAGCTGGGCCGCCGTCCCAGGCACAGGCGCCCCATCGCAGTGCCCACGCTTCCTATCGCCAAATCAACGTGGGTCCGGCCCTTGGCGTGGAGCGGTCATCTCCTTCGGTGGCGCGCGCAAGACAGGTCGATGGCCGGACAAAGAGCCGCCGCCCCGGAGGGCGACGGCTCTGGCTGCTGGGCGCAACGTGGGGATCAGCCCTTGACCGACCCTCCGACGATGCCGCGCACGAAGTAGCGCTGCAGGCTGAAGAAGACGATCAACGGGACGATCATGGACAGGAACGCCGCCGCGCCGATGAACACCTGCCCGCCTCCCTGCGATGTGACGAGGTTGGCGATCGTCACCGTCATGGGCAGGTTGTCCGAGTTCACGAGACCGATGTAGATCAGGGCGACCAGCAGGTCGTTCCAGACGAAGAGGAACTGGAAGATCGCCAGCGCCGCGAGGGCCGGCACGCTCATGGGGATCGCCAGCCGGAAGAACGCGGTCACCGGGCTGGCCCCGTCGATCGCCGCGGACTCGAACACCTCCCTGGGCAGCGAGCCCATGAAGTTGCGGAGCAGGTACACCGCGAACGGCAGGCCGTACCCGGTGTGCGCCAGCCAGACCGCCAGGAACGTTCCCGCGATGCCCCAGCTGGCGAACAGGCTCAGGATCGGGATCAGGGTCGCCTGCAGCGGGACGACCAGGAGGCCCACCACCGCCACGAAGAGGATGTTGCGGCCGGGGAACTCCATCCAGCTGAAGGCGTATGCCGCGAAGGCAGCCACGAAGAGCGGGATCACCGTGGCCGGGACGCTGATGAACAGGCTGTTCAGGAAGTTGGTGCCCAGGCTCTGCTGGCTCAGCACGTGGGAGTAGTTCTCGAAGGAGAAGTTGAAGGGCGGGAAGAACGCGGTCCACCAGCCGGAGTCCGAGTAGGCAGTCCCTCCCCGGAATGAGTTGACGAACAGGCCGACGGTCGGGATCAGCCAGACGACCATGATGATGATCAGGATCCCGTGGAGCCCGATGCGGCCCCGGACGCGCGAGAACCAGTTGCGCCGGCGGCCCCCCTGTCCGGGGGCGGTTGCTGCTGCGGCGGTCATCGCACTGCCTCCTGTGCCCGGAACCGGCCGATGTTGAAGAACATGATCGGCACGATCGCCACGAGGAGGACGACCGCGACGGCGCTCGCCCGGCCGTACTGGTTGTAGCTGAACATCTCCTGGTACATGAGGTTGGCGATCACGTCGGTGTGGAACTGGCCGCTGGTCATGGTGAACACGATGTCGAACGATTTCAGCGCAGTGATGATGATCGTGGTGGCCACGACCACCAGGGTCGGCACCAGCAGGGGGAAGATGATCCCGCGGAACACCTGCCACTCATTGGCGCCGTCGACCCGCGCCGCCTCAAGCAGCTCCGGGTTGATCCCTTTGAGCGCGGCCGAGATGATCACCATGGCGAAGCCGGTCCACATCCAGGTCATGGCGATGATCAGCATGAAGGTGTTGATGCTGAAGTCTTCCTGCTGGAGCCAGGCCACCGGCCCCAGGCCGACGGTGCCGATCAAGGCGTTCAGCGGGCCCGTCTGCGGCTCGCCGGGTGGCTGGTACTGGTAGACCTGCAGCCAGATGACGCTGGCGGCGACCATGCTGATTGCGAGCGGAACGAAGATCACGCTCTTCGCGGTGGACTCGTAGCGGACCCGGTCCACCAGGACCGCGATCAGCAGGCCCAGCCCAACGACGAAGAGGGTCAGGAAGACGAGCCAGAGGACGTTGTTCTTGAGCGAGGAGATCGCATCGTCGCTGTGGACGAACCAGTTGAAGTTGTCCAGGCCCACCCAGGCCCTGCCGAACCTGTCCTGGAAGCTGCGGATCACGGTGCCGATGGTGGGGTAGACCAGGAAGAGGCCCAGGAAGGCCAGCGCCGGGGCCAGCCAGAGCCAGGGCCGGACCTTGGGCTTCGCACGCTCGGGGAGCAGCCGCAGCACCTGCTCGGTGGCCCAGATGTAGGTGATCAGGACGGCGGGGACCCCGACGACCACGATCGCGGCGGTGATCAGCTTGTCGGTCATGCCCTACCTCCAGCGGGGTGGCGAATGGGCCAGGGCGCGGCGGGTGGCCGCGCCCTGGCCCAGCAGGGATCAGATCACCCTACGAGGATGACGAGTACGCATCCCCGGCGACCTTCTGCAACGCGCTCAGGGCGTCGTCGATCGACTCCTTCCCCGCGGTCAGGCTGACCATGTTCGACCAGAAGGCCGCGTTCATGTCGGTCGGCATCTGGTCGGACGCGTCAAAGACGAACTGCTGAGCGTTCGCCACCATGGCGCCCATGGTCTTGCTGAGCTGGTCGGGGTAGTCGGTCGCGTTCTTGTTGGCGCTCAGCGCGCCACCGGCCTTGACCCAGATGTCCTGGGCCGGTGCGGTGACCAGGTACCGCATCAGGGATGCGGAAGCCGGCGTGTTGTGGAACATGCCGAACAGGTCGCCGGCACCCTCAACCGCACTGTCGTACGAGTTGCCGAAGCCGGGGAACGGGAACGCGTTGTAGTCGGTCCCGGCGGTCTTGCCCTTGAAGGCCCCGAGGCCCGTGATGAAGCTCGCCTGCTGGAAGATCTCGCAGCCGGGCGGGCTGGTGAACAGTGGGTCGCCGGCCACGTCGAACGAGGTGGCCGCGGCGTTGGTGCCGCCACCGAAGGTGTTGGCGACCACGTCATTCATGTAGACCTGGAAGGCGGACTTGATGGCGGGATCGGTCCACGCGATCTTGCCCTGCCACCACTGGTTGTAGACGTCCGGTCCGGCCTGATGGAGCAGGATCTGCTCGATCCAGTCAGTGGCCGGCCATCCGGATGCGGCGCCGTTCTCGATGCCCAGGCACCAGATCGCCTTTGCGTTGCCCTGGTTGGCCTTGGCCTGGGTCATGAGGTCACTCCACGTCGCCGGGGTGTTCGTCGAGTAGTCGTGGACCGACGGGACGTACCAGATCAGGCCCTTGACGGAGGCCTTGATGAAGACCCCGTACGTCTTGCCGTTCACCTGGCCGAGGCTGACCAGGCCTGGCGACGTCTCGGACGTGTAGGTGCTGATGTCGAGCACGTTGTCAAGCGGCTGCAGGGCACCCTCCTGAACGTACTCGTTCATCTGGCCCGGTCCCGGCAGACCCGCGAGGTCCGGCAGAACGCCGGTCGGAATCCCGGCGGCCAGGATGTCGTTGATGGACCGGGTGCCCTGGTACTTCACCGTGGCACCGGTCTGGTCCTCCCATGGCTTGATCATGGCGAGGAAGTTCTGCTCTTCCGTGTCAGTCCAGGTGCCGATCACCGTCACCGTCTGCCCGGAGATGTCCTCACCTCCGGTGCTCGCGGCGGCGGCCTGGCTTGCCGCGCTGCTGGCGGCAGCGCTGGCCGCACTGGACGCTCCAGTGTTGTTGTTGCTGGAGCAGGCGCCCAGGACAAAAACGAGCGCCACTAGGGGGGTGAAGATTCGCCAGCGGTCTCTCATGCTTCCTCCTACCTTTGCGGACGCACTCGCCTCCGCCCGACAGGCGCGACGCGCCATCCCGGCGCGCCGACCAGATCATGGCCGCGCTCGAGCGAACCCAAGGCAGCAGCCCGGTTCGCCCGTGGCGGCGTCAGCTCATGAGGGTCTTCTCCGATTCGGGATCAAAGAGGTGCAGCCGCGCCACGGGAATCGTGAGGTTGACCGTGTCGCCTGCCTTGACGTGGCGCTCCGAAGGGATCAGGGCGACCACGTCGGTGCTCTCGACCTGCGCGTGGAGGAGCTCCTCGTTGCCGAGATACTCGACCACGTCGACCTTGGCCGGCATGCGAAGCGAGCCTCCCTCGGGTTCAATCAGGTCCAGGTGCTCGGGCCGGAAGCCGAGCAGCACGTCCGAGCCGGAGGCGCGGTTGCGAATCATCTCGCCGACCTCGGTGGACGCGCTCAACGCCATACCGCCCACGGTCAGCGTGCCGTTGCTCACCGTGGCCTTGGCGAAGTTCATTGCCGGAGACCCGATGAACCCGGCGACGAAGACGTTCAACGGGTGGTCGTAGAGCTCCTGCGGTGTGCCCACCTGCTGGAGGACCCCGTCGCGCATGACGGCGATCCGGTCGCCCATGGTCATGGCCTCCACCTGATCGTGGGTCACGTAGATGGTGGTGGTCCCCAGCCGCTGGTGCAGGCGGGCGATGTTCGCCCGCGTCTCGACCCGCAGCTTGGCGTCAAGGTTCGAAAGCGGCTCGTCCATGAGGAAGACCGCGGGCTCGCGGACGATGGCCCTGCCGAGAGCCACGCGCTGCCGCTGGCCTCCGGAGAGCGCCTTGGGCTTGCGGTCGAGCAGGTGCGCGAGGCCCAGGATCTGGGCCGTGTCGTCGACGCGCCGCTTGATCTCGTCCTTCGGAGTCTTGCGCAGCTTGAGTCCGAATGCGAGGTTGTCGTAGACCGACATGTGCGGATAGAGGGCGTAGCTCTGGAAGACCATGGCGATGTTCCGGTCCTTTGGCGCAACGTCATTGACCACGCGCTCGCCGATCTTCAGCTGGCCCTCGCTGATCTCCTCCAGACCCGCGACGCACCGCAGGGCCGTCGTCTTGCCGCACCCGGAAGGGCCCACCAGGACCAGGAATTCACCGTCGTTGACCCCGAGGTTGAGGTCGTTGACAGCCAGGACATCACCGGAGTAGCGCTTGACCATGTGGACAAAGGTCA
>CAYVLM010000036.1:0-3373 GCA_964452225.1 uncultured Steroidobacteraceae bacterium
GGTTCAGGCGGTTGCGACCGTACTCGCCCTCCCGGGCCAGGTCACCCAGGCTGGGGATCACCCCCTGCATGAGCTGCATGATGATGCTGGCGTTGATGTAGGGGTTTACCCCCATGCCGACGATCGACGCGGTCGCCAGGCCGCCTCCGCTGAACAGGTCGAGAAGCCCCAGCAGCTGGTTCGTGTTGAACAGGTTCTGCAGCTGGGTGGTGTTCACGTTCGGGACCGGGACGTTGGTCAGGATCCGGAAGATGAGCAGGATCCCGAGCGTGAACAGGATCTTCCGCCGGATGTCCGGCGCCCGGAAGGCGACGAGGGTCGATTCGATCACCTAGGACTCGCTTTCGCTCTCGTCCTGCTCTGCGGCGGCCTTCCGGCGGCGTCGGGTGCGGCCCGGCGTGCCGTCATCGGCCCCCGGCTCGGCCGTGGCCTCGGCCACCGGCGTCTCGGGCGCCGCCGCCTCGGCCGTCACGGTCTCGGGGGTGGCCGTCTCGGTTGCCGCTTCCTCCGAGGCGACAGGGGCGCCCTCGGGCCAGCTGATCCGCTGGACGGTGCTCCCCGCGGCCTCCAGCTTGGCAACGGCCGTCCGGCTGAAGGCGTGCGCGTGCACGGTGACGCCCTTCGGCGCATCCCCGTTGCCGAGGATCTTGACCGGCAGCTTCGTGTCGCGCAGCAGCCCGTCATGGACCAGGACATCCGGAGTGATCAGGGTTCCGGCCTCGGCTGCGGCGAGCTTGGCCAGGTTGACCGGCGCGTACTCGACGCGAAACCGGTTCTTGAATCCGTGCAGCTTGGGAGTCCGGACGTGGAGCGGCGTCTGGCCGCCCTCAAACCAGGCCGGGATTCCGCCGCCGGCACGGGCCTTCTGGCCCTTGGTGCCGCGGCCCGCGGTCTTGCCGCGGCCGGACCCATGCCCACGGCCAACGCGGCGCGGCGGCTTGTGCGCACCCCGAGCCGGGTGCAGGTCGTGCAGCTTCATGACTCCGCGTCCCCTTTCCGGGAGATCTCCGCCACGTCGACCAGGAATGCGACGCGCCGAACCATCCCCCGGTTCACGGGGGTGTCCGGGATCTCGACCGTCTGGTTGAGCCGGTGCAGGCCGAGCGCCCGGATGGTGCCTCGCGCGCCGGCCTTGTGGCCGATGGTGGAACGGACCCAGGTCACGCGCAGCGTGCCGGACTCGTCCCGAGCCGCAGTCGAGCGCTTAGCGGCCACGGCCGCCTCCCGGGCTGAAGGCGGGCGCCGGCCGCTCGATCACCTCGTGCGGCCGACGGGCCATCTCTGCGCCCCGCTTGCCGAGGAGCTCCTCGGCCGTCTTGTTCCGGGTCATGGCGATGGCGTCGGCAGATCGCAGCGAGCCGAGCCCCTCGATCGTGGCCCGGACGACGTTGATCGGATTCGTGCTGCCCATGGTCTTGGACAGGAGATCCCGGATCCCGGCAACCTCGACGAGCGAGCGCACCGAGCCACCGGCGATGACGCCGGTCCCGGGCGCGGCCGGCTTGAGCATGACGCGCGAGGATCCGAACCTGCTGGTGATCTCGTGCGGGATGGTGGCACCGACGAGCGGCACCCGGATCAGGTGCTTCTTCGCATCCTCGACGCCCTTGCGGATCGCCTCGGGCACCTCGCCGGCCTTGCCCAGCCCTGCGCCGACGACGCCGTTCCCGTCGCCGACGACGACCACCGCGCTGAAGCTGAAGCGACGACCGCCCTTCACGACCTTCGCCACGCGGTTGATCTGGACGACCTTCTCCTCGAGGTTGAGCTTGGACGGATCGATTCGTGTCATGGATGCCTCCGCTCTACAGGTCGAGACCGCCCTCGCGGGCGCCCTCGGCGAGCGAGCGAACCCGCCCGTGGTACTGGTAGCCACCGCGGTCCAGGACCACGGCCCGCACCCCGGCCGCCCGGGACCGCTCGGCGATTGCCTTGCCGACCGCTCGAGCCGCGTCGACCTTGCCGGTGCCGCCCGCCAGGGCCGGCTCGCGTGACGAGGCTGCCGCCAGGGTGCGCCCGGTGGTGTCGTCCACCACCTGGGCGTAGATGAACTTGGCGCTGCGGAAGACGCTGAGGCGCGGACGTTCCGGCGTCCCGTGCAGGGTCAGCCGGATCCTGGCGTGGCGCTTGCGTCGGAGCGCGCTGCGCGGCTGCTTGCTGATCATCGCCTAGAAGCCTCCTCCCACCTTGCCGGCCTTGCCGGCCTTGCGGAGGATCTGCTCGCCGGCGTACTTGATCCCCTTGCCCTTGTAGGGCTCCGGCTTGCGGCGGGCGCGGATGTCCGCGGCCACCTGGCCGACCAGCTCCTTGTCGGCGCCGCTCACCGAGAGGCGCGTCGGCGAATCGAGCGTGAAGCGGACGCCGTCCGGCGGCGTGACCTCGACCGGGTGCGAGTACCCGAGCGCCAGCACCAGCTTCTCGCCCTGCAGCTGAGCGCGGTAGCCGACGCCGGAGATCTCCAGGTTCTTGGTGAAACCCGTGGTGACCCCGGTGACCATGTTCGCGACCAGGGTCCGGGTCAGCCCGTGCAGGGCCCGGTGCCGCGGAGCGTCCGAGGGTCGAACCACGCGCAGCTCGGCATCGTCCTGCTCGATCCGCATCTCGGGATGCAGGGTGCGCTGGAGCGTTCCGAGCGGACCGGTGATGGTCACGTGGTGTCCGTCGATGGTGACCTGAACGCCCGTCGGGATCGGGATCGGCATGCGACCGATTCGTGACATCGCTCGCTCCCCTACCAGACGTAGCACAGGACCTCGCCGCCGAGGTTCAGCTTCCGGGCCTGCGACCCGGTCATGATCCCGCGGGAGGTTGAGAGGATGGCGAGCCCAAGGCCGCCGAGGACTCGGGGTATCTCGGTCTTTCGCGCGTAGACGCGCAGCCCGGGCTTGCTGATGCGCTTCAGGCCACTCACCACCGGGGTGCGGCCCTCCACGTATTTCAGGTGCACCGTCAGCTGCTCGGAGACGCCATCGGTCGCGGTCTCGAACGACTCGATGAAGCCCTCCTCAGTGAGGATCCGCGCGATCTCGCGCTTCACCCGCGAGGAGGGCAGCGTCAGCTCCCTGTGCCTCGCTGCACTGGCGTTGCGGATGCGCGTCAGCATGTCCGCGATCGGGTCGGATGTGCTCATGGTTCTCGTGCTTGTCTCCTCGGCGGTGGTTCGCTTCTCACCCTCTCGGGCGGGAGTGGCGCCTGCCGCTGACAGGGCCGCGCATGACGGCCGTCGACATCGCCCTGGTGGTTCACCAGCTCGACTTGGTGACCCCCGGCAGAAGCCCGTCCAGGGCTCGCTCCCGGAAGCAGATGCGGCACATAGCGAAGCGCCGCATGTAGCCGCGGGGGCGCCCGCAGATCGAGCAGCGGTTGTGCTGCC
>CAYVLM010000036.1:3383-11024 GCA_964452225.1 uncultured Steroidobacteraceae bacterium
AAAAGCCGCCGTCGTCGCGACCGCGGGCCACCGGCGTGCGCCGTGCCTTGGCGATCATTGACTTCTTGGCCATGCTGGGGGTCCGATTCCTTCCTTTCGGGGATCCGATTGCGTGCCTGGGGTCAGGTGCTCTGGAATGGCATGCCCAGCAGCTGCAGGAGCTTGCGCCCCTCCTCGTCGGTGCGGGCAGTGGTGACGATGCTGACCTCCAGGCCCCGAAGCCTGTCGATCTTGTCGTAGTCGATCTCCGGGTAGACGAGCTGCTCCCGCAGCCCGAGGCTGAAGTTGCCCCGTCCGTCGAACGAGCGCGTGGGGATGCCGCGGAAATCGCGGATGCGGGGCAGCGCCAGGTTGAGCGTGCGCTCCAGGAAGTCGTACATCCGCTGGCCGCGCAGGGTCACCTTGGCGCCGATGGGCATCCCGGTCCGAAGACGGAACTGGGCGATCGAGCGGCGCGCACGCATCACGATCGGCTTCTGGCCGGTGATGGTGGCCAGGTCCCCCACCGCGGCGTCGAGCGCCTTGGCGTTCTGGATGGCCTCGCCGAGGCCGATGTTGACGACCACCTTCTCCACGCGCGGGATCTGCATCGGGTTGGCGTACTTGAACTCGCGCTGCAGCGCCGGGACCACGTCGGCGTGGTAGCGCTGGCGGAGGCCCCAGTAGGCCGGCTGCTGGTGCCCGCGACGCGTCGCCGGGCGGGATGCCGCGGTGTCCTTGCCCTCGGTCGCCACCTCGGCCGCCGGCGCCCCTCCCTTGGCGGCGGGGCGCGCTCGCGTCTTGGCCGATGCGGTGGAGCGTCCGTCCCCGGCGCGCGGGGTGCGGCTGCGCGGAGTCTTGGCGTCAGGGCTCACTTGAGCACCTCCAGCTGCTCTCCGCACTGACGACAGGCACGGACCCGCCGCTTCTCGTCCCCCTCGACGTGCGCATGCACCACCCGGGTCGGCTTGTCGCAGCTCGGACAGACCACCATCACGTTGCTGACGTGGAGCGGGACGGGCATGTCCAGGATCCCCGCCTGCTCGGTCTGGCTGCGCGGACGGCGATGCTTCTTGGCGACGTTGATTCCCGGGATCACCACGCCCAGGCCGCGCTTCGTGCGCTCGACCCGGTCGACGGTCCCGCGCTTGCCGCGATCCTTCCCGGCGATCACGAGAACCGTGTCACCCTTCCTGACGCTTGCCATCTAGAGCACCTCGGGGGCGAGCGAGACGATCTTCATGTAGTTGCGCTCGCGCAGCTCGCGCGCGACCGGCCCGAAGATGCGGGTGCCGCGCGGGTTGCCCTGGGGGTTGATGAGGACCGCCGCGTTCTCGTCGAACCGGATGTGGCTCCCGTCCGGGCGCCCGTACTCCTTCGCGGTGCGGACGATCACCGCGCGCACCACGTCCCCCTTCTTCACGCCCGAGTTGGGCAGCGCCTGCTTGACGCTGGCCACGATGACGTCACCCACCTCGGCCGAGTCGGCGGCCGATCGGCCGAGAATGGTGATGCACATCAGCGTCCGCGCCCCCGAGTTGTCGGCGACACGCAGCCGCGTGTACTGGCGAATCATCTAGCCCACCAGCTCCTCGTGCGCTCCGCGCGCCACGATCTCCACGACGCGCCAGCGCTTGTCGCGCGAGAGCGGCCGGCTCTCCTCGATGCGCACGGTGTCGCCGATTCGAGCGGCGTTCTCCTCGTCGTGGGCCTTGAACGTGCTCGTCAGCCGCACCACCCGCTTGTAGGGCGGGTGACGTCGCAGCCGTTCCACGCTCACGACCACGGTCTTGTCCATCTTGTCGGACACCACGCGTCCGACCTTGGTTCGTCGCTTGCCCTGCATCAGCTGGCCTTCTCCGCGTCGTCGGCATCGGCGCCGTCAGTGGCGCCGCCCGCATAGGCGGCCTCGAGGTCGGCGGCGTGCTGCCGCTCGGTCATCACGGTGAGGATGCGGGCGATCCGCTTCCGGGTCGCCGGCAGCCTGCTGTAGTTCTTCTCCTGGCGTGTCGCCAGGTCAAAGCGGATCTTCCACAGCTCCTGCTTGGCGTCGATGAGCTGCGCCTCCAGGTCGGCGTCGGAGAGGGCGCGGATCTCACTGATGTCCATGCTCGTACCCCTCCTTGACGACGAACTTGGTGGAGATCGGCAGCTTGTGCCCCGCGAGGCGCATCGCCTCACGGGCGACCGGTTCGGGCACGCCCGCCATCTCGAACATCACGCGGCCCGGCTTCACCACCGCCACCCAGTGGTCGGGGGCGCCCTTTCCGGACCCCATCCGGACCTCCGCCGGCTTCTTGGTGACCGGCTTGTCCGGGAAGACGCGGATCCAGATCCGGCCGCCACGCTTCACGTGGTGGGTCATGGCTCGCCGCGCGGCCTCGATCTGGCGGCTCGTGAGCCAGCAGACCTCCTCGGCCATGAGGCCGAAGTCACCGAAGCTGACCTCGGTGCCGCCCTTGGCCATCCCGGATCGCCGTCCGCGCTGCACCTTGCGGTGCTTGACCCTCTTCGGCATCAACATCGGCTCAGGCCTCCTCCGCCCCTGCTGATGGCTTGCTCGGCGCGGACTCCGGGGCGGCAGGCGCCGCGGCGTCTGCAGGCGCTGCTCCATCGGCCCTGGTCGGAGGCGCCGCGGGCTTGGGCGCCGCGGGCTCGGCCGCAGACGCTGCCCGATCGGGCGCAGCGGCACGGGCGGCCGAGGAACCTCGCCCCCGCCCGCCGCGGGGTCGCCGCTGCTCCCGGGGTTCGGTCCGCGCCAGGCCGGGGCGATCCGCCAGCTGCTCACCGCGATAGATCCAGGCCTTGACTCCGATCCGCCCGTAGGTTGTATGGGCGTGGACCAGGCCGTAGCTGATGTCGGCTCGCAGCGTCCCCAGCGGAATGCGCCCCTCTCGATCCCACTCGGTTCGGCTCATCTCGGAGCCGCCGAGGCGCCCCGACACCTGCACCTTGACGCCCTTGGCGCCGGCCTTGATCGAACGCTGGATCGCCTGCTTCATGGCCTTGCGGAAGGCGATGCGCCGCTCGAGCTGGTTCGCGACGTTCTGGGCGACCAGCGCCGCGTCGAGCTCCGGCTGCAGGATCTCCTTGATCTCCAGCTTGACCTTCTTGTCGGTCAGCTTGCCGATGTTCGTGCGCAGGGCCTCGACGTTCGCGCCGCCCTTGCCGATCACGATTCCCGGCTTTGCCGAGTGCACGGTCACCGTCACGTGATTGATGCCGCGCTCGATCTCGACCTGGCTGACGCTGGCATTCGAGAGCTGCCTGCCGACGAGCTGCCGGATCCGCATGTCCTCCTGCAGCAGGGTCGCGTAGTCGCGATCCGCGTACCACTTGGCAAGCCACGGCTTGATCACGCCGATCCGGAAGCCGTACGGGTGAACCTTGTGCCCCATCAGGCCTCCTTGTCAGCCACGGCGATGGTGATGTGGCTGGTGCGCTTCAGAATCTGGAAGGTCCGGCCCTGGGCTCGCGGCCGGTACCGCTTGAGCGTGGGCCCGTCGCTGGCCAACGCGCTCTCCACCACGAGCTCGTCGGCCGACAGGTTGAAGTTGTTCTCCGCGTTGGCAGTGGCGCTCTTGAGCACCTTCGCGACGTCCCGCGCCGCCGCGTTCGGCAGGAAGCGCAGGATGGCGGCAGCCTCCTCCACCGGCCGGCCGGTGATCAGGTCGGTCACCAGCCGCACCTTGCGCGGGCTGAGCCGGACGTACCTGGCTGTGGCGGTCACACGCATCGGCTCGCTCCTACTTCAGCGCCGTCGAGCGCTCGGTGGCCTTGCCGTGGCCACGGTAGGCGCGGGTCGGGGCGAACTCGCCCAGCCGGTGCCCCACCATGTTCTCGGTGATGAAGACCGGCACGTGGCGCCGTCCGTCGTGGACGGCGATCGTGTGCCCGATCATCTGCGGGAAGACGACGCTCGCCCGCGACCAGGTCTTCAGCACCTTGCGCTCGTTGCGCTTGTTCATGTCCTCGATGCGGCCGAGCAGGCGCGCTTCGACGAACGGTCCCTTCTTGACGGATCGGCTCATCGCGCCCTCCTAACCCCGCCCGTACCGGCGGCGGACGATCATCTTGTTGCTGGCCTTGGCCTTGGCCCGGGTCCGCAGCCCCATGGCCGCCTTGCCCCACGGCGTCTTGGGCGGCATCCCTGCCGATGACTTGCCCTCGCCGCCTCCATGCGGATGGTCGCGCGGGTTCATGACCGAGCCCCGGACCTCGGGACGCTGGCCCAGGTGCCGTGCCCGGCCGGCCTTGCCCATCTTCTGGTTCTCATGGTCGAGATTGCTCACCTGGCCGACGGTCGCCACGCACCCGGCGCGCACGCGCCGCACTTCGCCGGAGGGAAGGCGGATCGTCGCGAAACCGCCCTCCTTGGCGAGGAGCTGCGCGCTCGTCCCCGCCGAGCGCACGATCTGACCGCCGCGGCCGGCAACGAGCTCGATGTTGTGGATCTGCGTCCCCAGCGGGATCCGCGAGAGCGGCAGGGCGTTGCCGACCCGTGCCTCGGCGTCGGGGCCGGAGATGACGGTGTCCCCCACCCCGAGACCGTGCGGCAGGAGGATGTAGCGCTTCTCGCCGTCCGCGTAGTGCAGCAGGCCGATGCGCGCCGAGCGGTTCGGGTCGTACTCGACCGACGCGATCCGCGCCGGCACACCGGGCTTGTCGCGCTTCCAGTCGATCACCCGGTAGAGCCGCTTGTGGCCGCTCCCCTGGTGGCGGACGGTGATCCGGCCCTGGCTGTTGCGTCCGGCCCGCCGCACGAGCCGCTCGGTCAGCGGCTTGTGCGGCGTATCGGCTGTGATCTCCTCGAACGTCGAGCGCGTCATCTGGCGACGGCCCGGGCTCGTGGGTCGGTAACCTCGAAGTGGCATCTGCTAGACGGCCTCGAACAGCTCGATCTTCTGGCCCGCGGCAACGGTCACCACCGCCTTGCGCCAGCCGGGGATCATCCCCTTGGTGCGCCGCCCGCGGCTCTTCTCCTTGGGCTTGACGGTCATGACCCGGACGCCGATCACATCGACCCCGAACTCGGCTTCCACGGCGGCCTTGATCTGGAACTTGTTCGCGTCGCGCGCGACCGCGAACGTGTAGTTGTTGCGCTCGGTCTCACCGACGCTCTTCTCGCTAATCACCGGGCGGATCAGCACGTCGTGCACGATGCTCATGCGTACACCTCGGTGGCCCGCGCCAGGGCCTCGCGGGTGAAGACGATGGTGTCGGCCTCAAGCAGATCGACCACATTCAGGCTGTCCGCCAGGATGACGCGCACCTCGCGCAGGTTCGCGCAGGAGCGCTCCACCGTCTCGTCGCGAGCGGCGAGCACCAGCAGCACCTTGCCGGTCGCCTGCCAGGCGACGAGGTGCTCCAAGAAGCCGCGGGTCCGAATCTCCGGCAGGTCGAATCCCGCCACGACCCGGAGGGCGCCATCGGCGTGCTTCGCCGAGAGGGCACCGCGCAGCGCAGCGCGGCGCATCTTGGTCGGGATGCGGACCGCATGGTCGCGTGGATGGGGTCCGAAGACGACGCCGCCGCCGCGCCAGTGCGGAGCGACCCGGCTCCCCTGCCGGGCTCGCCCGGTGCCCTTCTGACGCCACGGCTTGCGCCCGCCGCCCTGCACCGCGCCGCGGGTCAGGGTGCTGGCGGTGCCAACCCGTGCCTGCGCCTGCTGGCGCACGACCGCCTGGTGGATCACCGCCTCGTTGACGGGCGCGGCGAAGAGGGAGTCCGGCAGCTCCACGGAGCCGGCCGCCTTGCCCTTCGCGCTCAGAACCTTCGTCTGCGACATCGTCACTTCGCCTTCTGCACGAGCAGCAGGCCGTTGCGGGCACCGGGGACCGCGCCCTTCACGAGGATCAGGTTCCGCTCCTGGTCGACCTTCACGACGGTGAGCTTCTTCACGGTGACCCGGTCGTGTCCCAGGTGGCCGCCCATCCGGGTGCCGAGCCAGACCCGGCCCGGCGTGGTGCCCGCTCCGATCGAGCCGGGCTGCCGGTAGTTGTTCGAGCCGTGCGTCTTGGGTCCGCGGCGGAAGTGATGCCGGGCGATGGTGCCCGCGAATCCCTTCCCTCTGCTGGTCCCGGTGACGTCCACCAGCTCCCCGGCCTCGAAGAGCGAGACGTCGATCCGCTGCCCGACCTCGTAGCCCTCGGTGTCGTCGACACGGAACTCGCTGACGTTGGCGGGCTTGGCCGCTTCCTTGCCCAGGTGCTTGAACTGGCCGGCAACCGGACGCGTCACCGTGCGGGCGGTCCCGGCCACCAGCTGGAGGGCGGCATAGCCGTCCTGCTCCGGCGTGCGGAGCCGCGCCACGGTGTTCGGGGTCGCCTCGATGACGCTCACCGGGACGACCGAGCCGTCGTCGGTGAAGATCCGCGTCATGCCGAGCTTGCGCCCGATGATTCCTGCCGGCACTGTCTCGTGCTTCCTCCTGATGGCGGACGGACGGGCGACGCACCGATGGCGCCGCCCATGCATCACATCTTGATTTCGATATCCACGCCGGCCGCCAGCGACAACCGCATCAGCGCGTCGACCGTCTTGGTCGATGGATCGATGATGTCGATCAGGCGCTTGTGCGTCCGGATCTCGAACTGCTCCCGCCCGTCCTTGTGGGCAAACGGCCCGCGGATGACGGTGTACTTCTCGATCCGGGTCGGCAGCGGGACGGGTCCCGCCACGTCGGCACCGGTTCGCTGCGCCGTCTCCACGATCTGCTCGGCCGACTGGTCGAGCAGCTTGTGGTCGTACGCCTTGAGCCGGATGCGGATGCGCTGCCTGGCCATGGCTAGCCGACGAGCTCCGTGATCACTCCGGCCCCGACGGTGTGGCCGCCTTCGCGGATGGCGAAGTGCTGCCCCTGCTCGATGGCGATCGGGGTGATGAGCTCGACGTCCATGGTGACGTTGTCACCGGGCATGATCATCTCGACCCCGGCCGGGAGGGCGATGGAGCCGGTGATGTCGGTCGTCCGCAGGTAGAACTGCGGCCGATACCCGGTGTAGAACGGCGTGTGGCGGCCGCCCTCCTCCTTGGAGAGGACGTAGACCTGCGCCTTGAACTTGGTCCCGGGCTTGATGCTCCCGGGCTTGGCGAGCACCTGGCCGCGCTCGACCTCCTCGCGCTCGATGCCGCGCAGCAGGAGCCCGACGTTGTCGCCCGCGATTCCCTCGTCGAGGGTCTTCTTGAACATCTCGACGCCGGTCACCACCAGCTGGCGGCTCTTGGCGTGGATCCCCACCTGCTCCACGGTCTCGCCGGTCTTGACCATGCCGCGCTCGATGCGACCGGTCGCCACCGTGCCGCGGCCCTTGATCCCGAAGACGTCCTCGATGGGCATCAGGAACGGCTTGTCCGTCTCGCGCACCGGGGTCGGGATGTAGCTGTCAACCGCGTCGAGCAGCTCCTTGATTGAGGCGTACTCGGGAGCCGCCTGGTCGGTGCTGTCAGCCTCGAGGGCCTTGAGCGCCGAGCCGCGGATCACCGGGAGGTCGTCGCCCGGGAACTCGTACTTGCTGAGGAGCTCGCGCACCTCCATCTCGACGAGGTCGATGAGCATCTCGTCATCGACCATGTCGACCTTGTTGAGGTAGACGACGATCGCCGGAACCTCGACCTGGCGGGCCAGGATGATGTGCTCGCGCGTCTGCGGCATCGGTCCGT
>CAYVLM010000037.1:0-10972 GCA_964452225.1 uncultured Steroidobacteraceae bacterium
TCGCGCACCGCGGCCTGCTCGCTGCGGATGATCCAGGTGGTCACGCACGACCCGCTGCTGGCGCTGATGAGCTGGCCCTGCATCCCGTCCGGCGCCAGACGTTCGGCGGCCAGGTCCATGGTGACCTGCATGCTGCACGGCGCGGTCCGGCCCCGGACCGGGCGAGAGGCCCCCGCGCCGGTCGGCGCCAGGCACTCGGCGGCCGGCAGCGTGACCTGGGTCGTGATCGTGCGCCGGGTCACCGACGATTGGGGCCCGGTCCGGGTCCGGTCGGGGGTGGCCGCGCCGGTGGCAGCGGGCGTCGCCAGGAGCGTCGCCGCGGCCAGCGCCACCCCCATGCTCATGAATCGGGTTGCCTGGTTCATCGCGAGTCCTCCGCGGGGGCGAGTCGATCGACTCGGGCGGCCGGATCCTGGCGCATGGTCCGGCCACCATGGCGTGTGCGGAAGGCGGCGATCGGCGCGCCGAGTCAGAGATGGGATGTGAGAGCTCCGGGGGACCGCGGCGGTCAATGCGGCGACCGCCGCAGGCCGTGGGTCACATCGTGACGGCAAGCTCCTCCTCCGCGGCCTCCGCCTGGCCGTTCGTCGCGGCGCCGTCCGGATCGGCCTCGCCGGCCGCAGCCTGAACCTCCCGCGCGTAGTCCTTCTTGCCCCGTCCCGAGAGCATCTCCAGTGCGCTGGCCACGACCTCGGTCTTCCAGTGGCGCATGCCCGCGTCGTCGTCCCACTGGCGTGTCTGCAGCCGGCCCTCGATATCGACGAGCTGGCCCTTGGAGAGGAACTGGCCGCAGACCTCGGCGAGCCGGTCCCAGGCAATGACGTTGTGGTACTCGGTTCGCTCGTTGCCACCTGCACGGAACTCGTTGGTGGCCACCGCGAACGACGCGAGCGGCTTGCCGCTGGGCAGCGATCGGAGCTCCGGATCTCGCGTCAGACGGCCGACCAGCATGACCCTGTTCATCAGACACCTACCTCCTGCCCGCATCTCGGGCGTTCCTGCGGACCGGGCGAGACGGCCGCACGTCGAGAGGCTAGGCGAGGCCCCTTACCGCCGAGTTGCCATCGGCTTACCGCCGGCAGGAAGGCGATGCCCCGAGGGCCGGGCTATCGCGCCCGCCGTGATCCCGGGCGGCGGCGCGGATAGAGATGATCGATCCCGGGGGTCCGGAGGCTGATCTTGGCGACCGGCGGCACCTGGCGCTTGTGCTCCATGCGGGCCACGCGCCAAGCGACCCACTCGACGAGTCCGGGGTCGAGCCCGGCGGCCACGCAGCGCTCCACGCTCCAGCGCCGGTCCACGAGGGCGAACAGCGCCCGGTCCAGATCGTCGTAGCTGCGCCCGAGCTCGTCCTCGTCCGTCTGGCCCGGCCACAGGTCGGCCGATGGCGGCTTGCCGACGATCTCGGGCGGCACCCCGAGGTGATCGGCCACAGCGCGCAGCTGGCTCTTGTACAGGTCCCCGATCGGTGCGAAGGCACAGGCCATGTCGCCGTGCAGGGTTCCGTAGCCCAGGAGCGCCTCCGTCTTGTTTGACGTGCCGGCCACCAGGGCGTCGAAGGCGACCGATCGGTCATAGAGGACGATCATCCGCTGGCGAGCCATGACGTTGCCGCGCCGGATGTTGATCCCGGGCGCGTCGCCCGCGGGAATGAGCGCCAGCATCGGCTCGACCATGGGGGTGATGTCCACCCGTTCGCTTTGGCAGCCGAGCGCGGCCACCACGCTCCGCGCATCGGTCTCCGACTCCGGCGCGCTGGTCCGATACGGCATCAGGACCGCCAGCACGTTCTGGGCCCCGACGGCCCGCGCCGCGAGGAAGGCGACCGTCGCGGAGTCGACCCCGCCCGAGACGCCGACCACGATCCGGTCAAAGCCGGTCTGCTCCATCTGGGAGCGGATGAACCTGACGATCAGCTCGCTCGTCACCGCCGGGTCGATCTGGGGCAGCGGCGGCCGGCTTCGGTCGCGTCCGGCGCCGTCCGGTGCCGCGTCGCCGCTCACACGGGTGTCCCGTCGGCGGTGTCGGCGGCGTCCGTTCCGGGGTCGGGTTCCACCGGTTCCTCGGGTGGCGGAATGCCCGCGCGGTCGGCGATGATGCGATCGACCTCGCGCCGGACGAGCTCGAGGCGCTCGTCTCCCAGGAGCGGCAGCGAGTAGCGCTGCATGCGCAGATCGTCGGTCTCCAGCGTCCCGATGACGAGGGCCTCCTCGTAGAGCGGGGCCTCGGCCAGGACCGATCCGTCCGGCCCCAGGAGCCGGGAACCGCCCCAGAACGTGAGCCCTTCCTCGTTGCCGACCCGGTTGCAGAAGGCAATTCCGACCGTGCCAAGCAGGGCGTAGGTCTCCTGCATCTTGTGCCAGCTGCCGATGGCCGCCAGCCCGCTGGCGCTGCCCGGGGACCGCGCCGGGCCTGCTGCGACGTTCACCAGGAGGAGCGCCCCGTCGTGGGCCTGCAGCATCGGCACGAAGGGATGCCAGAAGTCCTCGCAGACGCTGAGGCCAACCCGGTGCAGAGGATCGCCCACCTCGACGGTGCGGATCCGGTGCCCGGTCCGGGTGAAGCGGCCCTCGTCGAAGAGTCCATAGGTCGGCAGGTACAGCTTGCGGTGCAGGCCGACCAGCTCACCGCCGCGCAGGAGCGCCACGCTGTTGCAGTAGCGGTGCGCGCGGGTCTCCTCCAGGAAGCCGACCGCCACCAGGGCATCACCCAGTCCCTGCCCGAGGGCGAGCAGGCGCTGGTCGTCGGCTCGCACGGCGACCTCGGGCACCAGGTCGGAGAGCAGGTAGCCGGTCAGCGCGAGCTCGGGGAAGACGATCAGCTGCGCCCCGTCGCCGGCCGCCGCCGTCGCCCGCTCGCGGATGAGCGCGAGGTTCTCGTCCAGGGCTCCCAGGCGAGGAGCGATCTGGGCCAGGGCGACACGGTACTGCACCTCGTCAGCCTAGCCGAGCGCCGGTCCTCCCGTCGGGGCGCTCAGCGTGGTGTGAGCCGGTCCGCCTCGTCGGTGCTGATCGTCGCGCCGCCGAACTGTCTTCCAACGTCCTCGTCGTCCTTGTCCTCGACGGTGATCTTCGCCGGCAGGTCGGCAATGGAGATCGGGAAATGGCAGGCGATCTGGTGGCCCGGCGCGATCTCCACCAGCGGCGGCACCTCCACGGCGCAGCGCTCCTGGGCCTGGAAGCAGCGGGTTCGGAAGACGCAGCCGGAGGGCGGGTCGATGGGGCTCGGAAGGTCGCCCTGCAGCACGATCCGGTTCCGCCGCTTCTGCAGCTTGGGATCGGGGACCGGCACCGCCGAGAGGAGCGAGTGGGTGTAGGGATGGAGTGGCGCGGTGTAGATCGTCTTGCGCGGTGCGCTTTCCACGATGTGGCCCAGGTACATGACCGAAACGCGGTGGGAGATCTCGCGCACGACCGCCAGGTCGTGGGCGACAAAGAGGTAGGCGATGCCGAACTCGCGCTGGAGGTCACGCAGGAGGTTGATGATCTGCGCCTGGATCGACACGTCGAGCGCCGAGACCGGCTCGTCGCAGACCACCAGCTTGGGATGGAGCGCAATCGCCCGCGCGATCCCGATGCGCTGCCGCTGGCCGCCGGAGAACTCGTTCGGGTAGCGGTTGTAGTGCTCGGGGTTGAGGCCGACGCGCTCCATCAGCTCCATGACCGCGTTCTTCACGCCGCCCGGTGGGTTCACACCCTGCACCTTGAATGGGGCCGAGATGATGCCGCCCACGGTGTGGCGCGGGTTCAGGGCGTTGTACGGGTCCTGGAAGATCATCTGCGCCTTGCGGCGCACCGGGACCATGGCCTTGGCCGAGAGTTGGGTGATCTCCTGGCCGTCGATCTCGACCTGCCCTGCCGTGGGGCGGACCAGCATCAGGATCGACCGGGCGGCGGTGGTCTTCCCGGACCCGCTCTCACCCACCAGCCCGAGGGTCTCGCCGGGGCTGATCGACAGGTCGATCCCGTCGACGGCCTTCACGTACCCGACGATCCGCGGGATGATCCCCCGCGAGCGAACGGGGAAGTAGGTCTGGAGACCCGTGGCTCGCACGATCTCCGGGGCTTCGACGCTGGCTGGCCTGGGTTCCGTGGTCATTGCTGATCTCCGGACAACGCGCTCATGACCTGCGTCGAGATCTCCCGGCGTTCCTCGTGCGACAGATGGCAGCGGACGAGATGGCCCGGCTCGGACTCGAGCAGCTCGGGGCGCACCGTCGCCGAAAGCCCGTGCGTTCGGTCGGCGTAGTCGCAGCGTGGCGCGAAGACGCATCCCTTCGGCAGGCTGATGGGCGACGGCGGGTTGCCCCGAATGGGGCTCAGCCGATCGGCGAGCTCCCGGTCCATGCGCGGGATCGAGCTCAGCAACCCCAGGGTGTAGGGCATCTCGGGCCGATCGTAGATGACCGACGTCGACGCCTGCTCCACGATCCGGCCGGCGTACATCACCGCCACCTCGTCGGCCACGTCGGCCACGATTCCCAGGTCGTGGGTGATGATGATCACCGTGATCCCGAACTCGCCCTGCAGGCTCTGGATCAGCTCGAGGATCTGGGCCTGCACGGTCACGTCGAGCGCCGTCGTCGGCTCATCGGCGATGAGCAGGGCAGGCGAGTTGATCAGGGCCATGGCGATCATCACGCGCTGGCGCATCCCGCCGGAGAGCTGGTGGGGATAGGCATCCACCCGCCGCTCGACCGCCGGAATCCCGACGCGGCGCAGCATCTCGATCGTCTCCCGCCGCGCCTCCGCCTTGCTGACGCGCCGGTGGGCCCGGATGGCCTCGATGATCTGGTCACCGATGCGGTAGAAGGGGTGGAGGCTCGACATCGGGTCCTGGAAGATCATCGCCATCTGGCGGCCGCGCCGGCTCTGCAGCTCGGCGGGCGGCATGCCGATGAATTCCTCTCCGTCCAGCCAGATCTCGCCGCTGATCTTGGCCGCGTTCCGGTCGACGAGGCCCATGACGGCCTGGGCAGTCACGCTCTTGCCGGACCCGCTCTCGCCCACGATCGCCAGCGTCTTGCCGCGCTCGACCGAGACGGACACCCCGTCGACGGCGCGCACCAGGCCGTCCTCGGTTGGAAACGCCACCGCAAGGTCATTGACCGACAGGAACGGTCGGTCCTCGAGCGCCTGGGCCCCGGTCATGCGAGGCGGACCCGCGGATCGATGACGGCGTAGAGCAGGTCGACGACGAGGTTGGCGACGATGATCAGGCACGCCGCGAGCAGCGTGATCCCGGTGATGATCGGAAGGTCCGATTGGGTCACCGAGGTGATGGCCAGCGAGCCGAGCCCCGGCAGGCTGTAGATCTGCTCGGTGATGATGGCGCCCGACAGCAGGTACGCGAGGTCCAGGCCGGCGGAGGTGACGATCGGGGTCAGGCCGGCGCGCAGCGCGTGCTTGACCACCACCGTGCGCTCGGGCAGGCCCTTGGCGCGCGCGGTGCGCACGTAGTCATCGCTGAACACCTCGAGCACCTGGTTGCGGGTGAGCCGCATGTAGAAGGCCGCGTCCAGGATGGCGATGGTGACCCAGGGCAGGATCATGGTCTGCAGGAAGCGGACCGGATCGTCGAACGGCGACACCCATTCCGGATTGGGTAACCAGTGCCATTTCAGGATGACGAAGAAGAGCAGGATGAGCCCGATGAAGAACGACGGCAGCGAGTAGCCGACGAGCGCGATTCCCATGACGGTCCGGTCCTGCCAGCGGCCACGGCGCAGGGCGGAGTAGATCCCGAGCGAGATGCCGCCCACCATCCAGAGGATGAAGCCCCCGATGGCTAACCAGAACGTGACCGGTGCCGCCTTCTCGATCAGGGTCAGCACCTGAGCGTGGCGGGTGAAGGAGTAGCCCAGGCAGGGAGCGCTGCAGATGATCGGCTGGGGTGAATCAGCGGCGTACGTGCGCCCGACGAAGAGCCCGCCGAGGTAGTTGGTGAACTGCGTGAGTATCGGCTGGTCGTAGCCGAGCTTGTGGCGGGCAGCCGCGACGATGTCCGGGCTGCACGCCTTGGCGCAGGTGAGACGCGCCGGGTCGCCCGGCGCGATGTTGAAGAGCACGAAGACCAGGAGCGCGACCAGGAACAGCAGCAGGAACATCAGCATGATCCTGCGCACGATGTATCCGAACATGCTCCTTGCCCTCGCTGAGCGGACGGTCCGTCCCGGGAAGGCGGCCTGGCCGCCTTCCCGGGACGCGATTCAGCTACCTACTTGCTCGGGTCCTTCAGGTACATGGCCCCGTACGGCCACGAGCCCCACGCCGGCCAGATGTACACCGGTGCCACGTTGGAACCGGCGATCGTCTCCGTCAGGCCGAAGGTAAGCGGGATCACGTAGACGTTCTGGTCGATCTCCTTGTCCAGCTCCTGCCACTTGGTGGCCTGCTGGGCGCGATCGAGCGTGGTCTGCGCGTCCTTGACCTTCGCCAGCCAGGCCGGATCGTTGACCTGGGAGACGTCCCACCCACCGTTCGGTGTGGTGAGCGGCGGGATGACTGTCGAGGCATTCGGCCAGTCAGGACCCCAGCCGTTCCAGCCGAACTCGTGCGCCTGCTTCGGGTCGAAGATGACGCTGTAGTACTTGCCGCCACCAATCGGGTTGGCGGTGACCTTGAACCCGGCCTTGCTCAGCGAGTCGACGACGATTGACGCTTCCTTGTCACGGTTCGTCGATTGCGGATAGTCGAAGGTGATCGACGGTGCCGACTCACCCGACTCCGCGATCAACTGCTTCGCGAAGTTCGGATCCCCGCTGTCCGGGATTGCCTGCCCGAACATGTCAGTCCACATGCCCGTCGGGGCATAGTCCTGCCCGATGTTCGGTTTCACGACCCCGTCCGCGAAGTCGCCTGCGAAGGCACCACCTCCATTCAGGCGAATTGCGGCTCTATCGAGAGCCACCGCCATTGCCTGGCGGATCTTCACGTTCTTGATCTTCTGGACGTTGATCCAGTAGTAGAGGACGTACGGATCGTAGGCGCTCACCGCCCGACCCACGAAGTCCGGGTTCGGAGTCTTCGGATCGGCAAAGACGGTGGGCAGGTTCTGGGACTGGATGCCCAGCGCGATCGAGTCGACGTCCGCGCCGGAGTCCGCGATCATCCGCTGGTCGATGACGTCAGCAGAGATCCCGAAGTCCAGCTCCCACTTGTCGGGATAGGCCTTGCGGTACGGGTCGCTGTCCGGGTTCCAGTTCGGGTTGCGGACGAGGACCATCTTGCCGCCGTTGCCGGTGGTGTAGCTCTGGAACTCGTACGGACCGGTGGAAACCGGGTCGGGCGCCGAGCCGTCCGGCTTGGGGGCATCGTAGTTCTCACCGGTGTCCTTGGCCTTGGGGACCGGGGAGAAGCCCAGGGTCACCGTGTAGTTGAAGTCGGCGACGGTCTGGTTCAGGTTGAAGGTGATGGTGTTGCCGTCGCAGGTGACCGCCTTGTCGAACATGGCCTGCTGGTCGGCGGTCGCCTTGTACGGGCCTGGATACTTCGAGGTCCCGTCGGCATTCTGCGGGATGTCCAGGTAGGCGATCGCGTAGGTCGGGCCGCCGTTGATGACGTCGGTCGCGAACGTGCGCGAGACACCGTACGCGATGTCCGCGCAGGTGACCGGTGAGCCGTCCTGGAATGTGATGCCATCACGCAGGGTGAAGCTCCACGACGTCGCATCGGCGTTGTGCGTGCCGAGGTCGGTCGCCATGTCAGGGGTGAGCGTGGTCCCTTCCGTCGCGTCCGACGAGTACTTGTACGCCGTCAACGACCGATACATCGTCGCGCTGAAGAAGGCGAGGAACTCGCCTGTGTACACCCGCTGCGGGTCGATGTGGTTCAGCTGGTCGTAGTTGTTGACCAGCTCAACAATCGTCCCACCCTTCTGCGGGCCCTGCGTGGGCGCGGCGCTGGCGCCGCTGGTCGCCGCAGTGCTCGGCTGACTGCTCGCGGCGGTACTAGCCCCCGTGTTACCGCCGCAGGCCGCCAGCGGAAGGGCGACCGCGAAAGTGAGGGTTAGGGCACGAAGCAACCACCCTCGTGATTTCACCATGTTCCGTCCTCCAACGAGTTGGGCCCGGGATGTCCCGCGCGAAATCGATGCCAGATGATACACGTTATGCTCTACGCCAGTGCGCTACCTCACCGCGCCGGATGCTCCGCCGACCAGGTTGCGACGGTCGCGCGCCAGGGTCAGTGGACGGCCTTCGGGTCCAGCGCGTCTCGCACCGCGTCTCCGAACAGGTTGAACGCTACGACCAGGATGGCGAGCAACGTCCCGGGGATGAAGAGGTAGGTCGGGACGATATTGAAGTAGGCCACCGAGTTGGCGATCATCGAGCCGAACGTCGTCTCGGGCGGTATGACGCCGACGCCCAGGAACGAGAGCGTTGCCTCGTAGGCGATGTAGGTTGGCAGCAGGAGGGTGGCGTAGACAAGGATCGGCGCCCAGAGGTTGGGGAGGATCTCTGTGAAGAGGATGCGGCGCCGGCTCGAGCCCATCGCGATCGCTGACTCCACGAACTCTCGCTCCCGCAGGCTCAGCACCTGTCCGCGCACGATGCGGGCGAGGTAGGGCCAGCCGAAGACGCCGATGACGAGGATCAGGTAGGTGATGCGCGACGGGTTGCCCGCCGGGACTCCCAACTCGGTGAGGCGCTGGGTGATGACCCCGGAGAGGGCGAGGATCAGGAGGAGGAGCGGGAAGGCGAGAAGCAGGTCGATCAGCCGGCCGATGATCATGTCGGTCAGGCCGCCGGCATATCCCGCGATGATGCCCGCCACGACGCCGATGGTGACGCTGAGGAAGGCCGCGGTGGTGGCGATGATGATCGAGATCCGAAGGCCGAAGAGGAGCTGCGCGAAGATGTCGCGCCCGGTGCCCCATTCGACCCCGAAGGGGTGGTGCCAGCTAATGCCGCCGAGGGCGCCGTACGGCTTGCCACCCAGGTCGCTGATTGCCCCGGGGTCGAACCGGTAGGGATCCACGCCCAGCCATCCGCCGACCACCGGGCCGACGAAGGCGATGAGATAGAAGATGACCAGGGTGACCAGGCAGATCATCGCGACCTTGTCGCGCCGCAGCCGTGACCAGACGATCTGGCGCAGGCTTCGGCCCGCGGTCGTCCGTTCCCCGCCTTGCAGCCCAGCAACGTCCTGAACGGCAACCATGCGTGGGGGAGATTAGCACGTCCCGCCAGTTGTCAAGCGGCAGAAATTCCGGATGCTGCGCATGACCGGCCCGCGTTCAGACGCTGCCAGGCGGGTCCCACGTGAAGCGCAGGTTCGGATGGCGGGCGGCTCCAGCCTCGTCTAGACGCCCGACGGGGGTCGTCACCGGGGCCGCCTTCAGGGCGGCGGGATCGGTCGCCGCGGTCTCCGCGATCTCGTGCATCACCGCCACGAACCGGTCCAGCGTCTCCAGGCTCTCGGTCTCGGTCGGCTCGATCATCAGCGCCTCCTCGACGATGAGCGGGAAGTAGATCGTTGGCGGATGGATCCGCTGGTCGAGGATCGCCTTGGCGATGTCCAGGGTCGAGACCCCGTGCTCGTGCTTCTGGCGGCGCCCGGAGAAGACGACCTCGTGCTTGCAGATGCGGTCATACGGCAGGTCGTAGGCATCGGCCAGGCGGACCCGCAGGTAGTTGGCTGCCAGGACCGCGTCGTCGCTGACCTCGCGCAGCCCGTCGGCGCCGTTGGACCGGATGTACGTGTAGGCGCGCACGTGCATCCCGAAGTTGCCGCTGAAGGCGCGCACCTTGCCGATGGCGGTCGGCCGGGATCCGGCGGCCTCGAGCGCGAAGCGCGCGCCGGGCGTGGCGTGGCCGGCCCACGCGTCCTCCCGCACCGTCGTGGCGTCACCCTCGATGAGGAGGGTCAGCGGCTCAGGCAGGAACGGCGCAAGGCGCTGGCTGACGCCCACCGGGCCCGCGCCCGGTCCCCCGCCTCCGTGCGGTGTCGAGAAGGTCTTGTGCAGGTTGAAGTGCATGACGTCGAACCCGGCGTCACCCGGCCGGAAGCGCCCGAGGATGGCGTTCAGGTTCGCCCCGTCCATGTAGGCGATCGCCCCCGCCGCGTGCACCGCCTCGACGACCTGGTCGATCTGGTCCTCGAAGATGCCGAGCGTCGAGGGGTTGGTGATCATCAGCGCAGCCACCTCCCCGTCCAGTGCCTCGCGCAGGGCGCCCAGGTCGATGCCGCCGCGCTCGTTCGAGGGGATCGTGACCGTCGTGTAGCCGACCATGCTGGCGGTCGCCGGGTTCGTGCCGTGGGCCGAGTCGGGAATGAGCACCCGGGTCCGCTGGGAGCCCTCGCCCCGGGAGCGGTGGTAGGCACGGGTCATGAGGAGGCCCGTCAGCTCGCCATGCGCGCCGGCAGCCGGCTGGAGCGAGACCGCCGCCATGCCGCTCACCTCGCGCAGCAGCTCCGCGAGGAGCCACTGGAGCTCGAGGCTTCCCTGGTTCATGAGATCCGGCGCCAGCGGGTGCGAGGCGGTGAAGCCAGGGAGCGCGGCCGCCCACTCGTTGACCTTCGGGTTGTACTTCATGGTGCAGCTGCCGAGCGGATAGAAGCCCAGGTCGATCGCGTGGTTCAGGTGGCTGAGCCGGTTGAAGTGGCGAAGCAGCTCCAGCTCGCTTACCTCCGGCAGCCGCGGCGCCACGCCTCGCAGGCTCTCCGATGGCAGCGACGGCTGCCCGGTCGCCGCATCGCGCGCGGCGGCTGAGGGCGCCGGGAAGCGGACCGCCCTGCGACCCGGCCGCGAGCGTTCGAAGAGCAGCGGCTCCACGACCATGGGCGCAGCACCGGCCTCCGGTGAGCTGAAGGCGGAGCCACGACCGGAGGCATCCGGCGCGGACGGCGCCCCGGCCGACCGCGCGCGGTGATCTGTCGCGCTCACGTCGTCTCCTCGAGCGCGGTCGCCAGCCGGGTGATGTCGTCGTCGGTCGTCAGCTCGGTGGTCGCCAGCAGCAGGCAGTCTCGGA
>CAYVLM010000038.1:0-4649 GCA_964452225.1 uncultured Steroidobacteraceae bacterium
GACATGCGACCCAGGCCGTGGGCGGTCGCCACCTCGGGCAGGGTGGCGTCGTAGTAGATGAGGGCTGCCTGGTACCCGAAGTTCGCGACGGTGAAGAGGGCCAGGCCGATGAAGGCGAGGAACGGCAGCCCGGTGCTCATCGACACGACCCCGATGGCGGCCGTGCACACGATCGTGAGGCCGGTGAAGAAGAGCAGGTAGGGGAGGCGCCGCCCGGTGCGGTCGCTCATCGCCCCGAGCACGGGCGAGACGAGCGCGTTGAGCCCGACGCTGACGGCCGTGGCGACCGCCAGGGCCACCTGCCCCCCGCTCTCGCCGAGGCGGTCGACAGCCCAGAGGCCGATGGCGTAGGAGACGATTCCGTAGCTGAAGATCGTGTTCGCGAAGTCGTAGAGCGCCCAGCTGAGCCCCTCGGTAGCGCTGCCCGAACGCGTCAGGCTGCCGAGGTTCCGCCACCAGGCGGGCGGGGCGACCGCCGTCATCGCCGGGGCTCGGACGCGGGAGCGGGGGCTCGGCTCACGGGCCCGATCATACCGGGCGCGCCGGCGCCCCCGGGGTCAGTCTCGGCGGAGGTGGGCGGCGAGGGCCGTGGTGATCGCCCGCCGCACCGCGACCGGGTCGAAGGCCCTCCCCCGCTCGGCCTGGTAGGCGATGGTGCCGTGCAGGAGGAGGCCGGCAGCCAGGCTCAGCGCCTCGACATCGACCTGCGCCGGTGCCTCCCCGCGGGCGACGGCCTCGCGAATGAAGTAGGCGGCGAACCCGCGCTGCTGGTCGAACAGCCGCTGGAGCATGTCCCGGACGCGCGGGTTGCCGTCCGCCTCGGCCCAGGCATGGATCACGATCGTTCCCCAGCTGCTCTCGAGCGAGCTCACGAACTGGTCGATCACCGAGGCGAGCCGTTCCTGCGGGTCCGCGATCTGCCCCAGGCTCGCCGCCAGCTCGTCGAGCTTCGTGTCCGTCTCCCGGGCGCAGACCGCCAGGAAGAGCTCCTCCTTGCTGGGGAAGTATCGGTAGATGAGCCCTACGCTGACTGCGGCTTCCGCGGCGATGGCCGGCATGGCGGTGCCGCGAAAGCCGGAGGCGGCGAAGGCACGGGCCGCGCCGTCCAGGATGCGCTCGCGCATGACGGCGGCGTGCTCTGCCGGCGTCTCGCGGGAAACAGGGGAGGTGCTGGACGGTGTCATGGCCCCATCGTCTGCGGAGGACTGAACGTAAGTTCATTGTGCGTTTGACAGCCCCCATTCGCAAGGGTACATTCGCGCCCGGTCTTACTGAACGTTCATTCAGCGCGACGGGAGATCCATGCGCCGCCAACGACTCACCGGCCTGCTGCTTGGCATCGCGGGTCTCGGCGTTCCCTTCCTCGTCGCGTGGCTTGCGCGTCGATCGCAGCCGGCGCCGGCCGCGATGCCCGTCGCACCGGTGGCGGGAGGAGTCGCGTCTACCGCGGCTCCCGGGCCGGGCCCTCGCCCGGGTCACGACGCGTCCATCCTGGAGCCGCACCCGCGCGGGATCTTCGCCGCCATCGGCCGGTTCGACTACCGCTTCCGGCTCCTCCTGCCGATCCTGGGCGTGGCGCTCCTCGTGGGCGTCAACGTCTGGTCCCGGGTGGACGGCGGCAAGCTGATCCAGGGCGGCTGGGTGATCTCCGGATCGGAGGAGCAGCAGGCCGCGACCCTCCTCGCCAGCCGCTTCGGCGAGCAGGCCACGACCATGCTCGTCGTCTACACCGACCCTGCCGGCAACGCCGCGTCGCCGGCGTTCCAGGCGGAGGTGAAGGCCAGCCTGGCCACGGTCGCCAAGGACTCCGCGGTGACCGGCATCGTGACCTACGCCGATACGGGAACGCCCGAGCTCCTGAGCTACGACGGGACCAAGACCATGGCGGTCATCAGCCTGGACAAGCCGGTCGAGTCCGCCGTCGAGGACGCGGCCCGCATCTCGGGAGAGGTGCATCCTCCGGCCGGTGTCACGACCCAGATCACCGGCGTTCCCCAGCTGTACCACGAGTTCAACCAGAAGATCGAGCACGACCTGGTGCAGGCCGAGATGATCAGCCTGCCCATTGCCCTGATCATCCTGCTCGTGGTCTTCGGCACGCTCGTGGCGGCGGCGCTGCCGCTCCTCATCGCGGGACTGGCGCTGCCCACCGCGTTCGCCGTCATCGACCTGCTCGCCGGCCCCATCCAGATGAGCGTCTTCGTCACGAACCTGGCGAGCATGATCGGCCTGGCCCTGGCGATCGACTACTCGCTCTTCATGGTCAGCCGCTTCCGGGAGGAGCTGCGCAGCCACTCCGTGGAGATCGCCATCGAGCGGATGATGGGAAGCGTCGGCAAGGCGGTCGCCATCTCCGGGATCGCGGTCGCCATCGGGCTCTCGTCGCTGATCGCCTTCCAGGCGGCGGCCCTGCGGTCGATGGGCATCGGCGGGATCGTGACGGTCCTCTCCACCCTCGTCTTCGGCCTCACGGTGCTTCCGGCCATCCTGGCCATCCTCGGCCCCCGGGTGAACCGCCTCCGCGTGCCCCTGCCGGGCCGGCTCCAGCTGCACGAGGACGATCCGGCGCTGGCCACCAGCCGGCACGGGCGGGGCGTCTGGTCCTGGATCGCCGCGCGGGTCATGCACCATCCGCTGCTGGTCGCCGCCCCGGTGCTCGGGATCCTGCTGCTGCTCGGATGGCCCTTCCTGTCGATCTCGCTGTCCACCGGCCAGAACCTGCAGGACCTTCCCCAGACGCCGGCGCGCGCGGGCTTCGAGACGATCATCAAGGACTTCCCGGGCGGCGAGAACGACCCCATCGTGGTCGCGGTCACCTGGCCCGGCGCCAACCTCAACGGCTCGCTCGACGCGGCACGCCAGGCCTCCCTGGCCGCCTACCTGGACAAGGTAAGGCAGATCTCCGGCGTGGAGAGGGTTGAATCGGCGCTCACCATACCGGGCGGCATGGATCCGTCCCGGTACGCGCAGCTGCTGGCGCTGCCGCCCGCCCAGCGGCCGGCCCAGGCGGCCGGGGTGACGGCCTACCTGAGCCAGCTGATCGCCGGCGATACCACCCAGGTCACCGTCTTCCCGCTTCCCAAAGTGCTCCCCGACTCGGACCAGGGACGCGCGCTCGTGGCCGCCGTCCGTGCCGTCCCGCCCCCCACCGGGGCCGGGGCCCTGACCGGCGGGCTGCCATCGCGCTCGGAGGACTTCATGGTGAGCTTCTGGCACTCGGTGCCGATCGCCATCCTCATCGTGGTGCTCGTCACCGGCGGGGTCCTGTTCCTCACCTTCGGCTCGGTCTTCCTGCCGGTCAAGGCGGTGCTGATGAGCCTGATCAGCATCAGCGCCAGCTTCGGGGCGCTGGTCTTCGTCTTCCAGCAGGGCCACCTGGAGAACCTGCTCGGCTTCGTGCACTCGGGGGTCATCGCGGCCTGGCTGCCGCTGATCATGTTCGCGATCCTCTTTGGCCTCTCCATGGACTACGAGGTGCTGCTCCTGTCCCGGATCCGCGAGCGGTACCTCGCGACCGGCGACAACACCCGCGCCGTGGGCGAGGGGATCGGGATCACCGGCGGGATCATCACCGGCGCCGCGCTGATCATGGTCGCCGTCTTCTCCGCCTTCGGCCTGTCCAGCATCACCTTCATCAAGGCGCTGGGCCTGACCATGGCGCTCGCCGTCCTGATCGACGCCACCATCGTGCGCGGGCTGCTCGTCCCGGCCTTCATGCGGATCATGGGTCGCATCAACTGGTGGGCGCCCCGCTGGCTGCAGCGCGCGGTGGCCCGGCTGGGCCTGTACGAGGACGCCGAGGTGGTACGCGGGCGCCTGCTTGCGCCGGAGCGGGGACCGACGCGCTGACCACGCGCTACCCTCCGCGCGGATGAGCACCCAGCCGCATCGGGTTGGACCGATGGCACCGCGTCCGTGAGGAGCGGATCCGCGCCCGCCTGGGCGCGGGAGCTGGCCCTGGCCGTCTGTGCGGAGCTCGGCGTGGCGCCGCCATCGGTCTTGCGCTGGCGCCGCAGCGCCAGGGCCGCCTCGACCGGCCTGGCGAGCCTGTCCCGGGGCTCCATAGCCGTCACCGCGGGCATCGACCTGGCCGACGCCCGGCACACGCTCCTCCACGAGCTGGCCCACTGGCTCACGCCGGAAGGGCATCGTCGCCGGCGCCGGGGCGCTGGCATCCACCATGGCGCGGCCTTCTACGCCACCGCGCTGCCGCTCTTCGCCCGCCACGAGGACGATCCGGTCGCCGCGCTGCGTCGCGAGGTCTCCCGCTATCCCAGCGTCCTGCGCCACGCGGTTGCCGCGGGGTTCGCCGGGGCCGCCGCGGTTGCAGCCGAGCGCCGGGCCGAGCGGGCACGCGCGCGGGCCGCGGGCCGCGTGGGGCGGGGCGGCTGGCGTGTGCTGGTGCCCGAGCACGCCGTGCGGCTGGCTCGCGACGGGCGGTGGTACGTGTGCGCGACCTGCGGACGCCGGCTGGTCGGCGCCACCCTGGTGCGCGCGGCCCGGCGCGGACGGCGCGAGCGCCACGTCCTGTGGGCGCGCGAAGCAGCCGTTGAGCCCGGCGGGGAGGTTGCCGGCTAGCCCAGGCCACCATCCCGGCTGGTGGGGTGATGGCAGACAGGACCCTCTGCCGCGCAGCTACCACTGAGGCT
>CAYVLM010000038.1:4749-10759 GCA_964452225.1 uncultured Steroidobacteraceae bacterium
TGGTGGGGTGATGGCAGACAGGACCCTCTGCCGCGCAGCTACCACTGAGGCTGGTGGCGTGATGGCAGACGAGCCGTCTTGCCGCGTTCCCACCACCGTGACTGGTGGGGTGATGGCAGACAGGACCCTCTGCCGCGCAGCTACCACTGAGGCTGGTAGGCCAGTCGTGGTGCCGGGCCGGCTAGCCGGCTGTTGCCAGGCGTGCCGCCTCCCCGAGCGCCGCCATGGCGGCCGGGGTGGCCGGCGTGCAAACCGCGATCAGGTGGTCCACCCCGGCCTCCGCGTAGGCGCGCAGGCCCGGGGCGATGGCTTCCGGCGTTCCGCGGTGAGCCCGCTCCGGCGGGTCGTCGCCGGGCTCCAGGAGGTCGGGGAAGACGACATTGATGCCAATGGTGACGGTCAGCGACGCGCGATCGCGGCCGGCGGCGTCCAGGGCGGCGTGAAGGTCGCCGAGTCGCGGTCCGATCTCGGTGACGTCTCCGAACCAGGCCGCGTTCCACGCGTCGGCGTGCTCCGCCACGAGCCGCAGCATGCGCGGTCTCCGTCCCGCGATCAGGATCGGCGGTCCGCCTGGACGCGGTCCGCGGGGCAGGAGCTCGGCATGGTCCGCGGCGGAGTACGTGCCGTGCGCGTTGGCCCGCCCGGTGCGGAGAAGCGGCAGCAGGATATCGAGCCCCTCCTCGAAGCGGGAGACCCGGTGGTCGAAGGGGATGCCGAAGGCGTCAAACTCGGGCTGGTGCCAGCCGGCGCCGATCCCCAGGATCAGGCGTCCGCCGCTGATCTCGTCGACCGTGGCCGCCATCTTGGCCAGGACCGCGGGGTTGCGAAACGGCAGGGCCAGCACCAGCGTGCCGAGCTCGACGCGCCGGGTATCTGCAGCGAGTGCTGCCAGGATTGACCACGCCTCGTGGATTCCCGAGGTCGGCTCGCCAGGGAATCGATAGAGCAGGTGGTCGTAGACCCAGATCGAGTCGAGCCCGGCATCCTCGGCCGCCCGAGCCACCTCGCGCAGCTCCGGGTAGGTGGCGGTGCGCCCGGTGAGCTGGCCCTCGGCAATGGGCATCACGGCGCCGATCTTCACGGGCTCATCGTAGAACGCCGGCGATGCCAGGATGGTCGATCCGGGCCGCGTCCGGCCCCGCGGGCGACGTATGATCCGGTCCTGGTGGTGCGGCCCGCTCGCGGCCGCGACGGTTTGTGCCCGACCGGCACCACACGGGAGCCACGCGGTGAACATCGCTGACGTGGAGTGGATTGGCGCGGCCCACGCCGATCGGCTCAGCGCGGCGGGGGTGAGCACGGACGACGACCTGCTCAGCAGGGGCGCCTCGCGTGCGGGACGGCAGCGGCTGGCCACGGCCACTGGTCTCGGTCAGCAGGTGATCCTCGGCTGGGTGCACCGGATCGAGCTGCTGCGACTGGGCGGCATCGGTCCGGACCATGCCCGGCTCCTCGCGGCGGCCGGGGTCGACTCGGCCGCGGAGCTGGCGCGGCGCGATCCCCAGAGCCTGGCCGAGACGCTCGCCGAGCTCGGCCACAGCCGCGCAGCGGCGCGCGGAGCCCCTGCGCTTGCCGACGTCAGCGAGTGGATCGCCCGGGCCCGGGCGGCACCGACGAGCGTCGACCCCTAGGCTGCCTCCCGCGCGAGGCGGCCGCGGGAGCGTCGAGACTCGCGGGCCGTCGCTACGTCCCGCCTGGCGGTCGCCATTCGGCCTGGCGGTCGCCCTTCCGCCGCGAGAGGCCCCGGAGGCCCGGCGGAGGATCATCTCTCAGAGGGTGGGAGATGGCGGTCCGGAACCTGGTCACCGCCCGGTTCGCTCACACCCGGCGAGGGTTGGCCCGCGATGACGCGCGCCGCGGCGGCAGGGCCCGGCGGATCGGCCGGGCCGCGAGGTCCACGCCCAGCCAGGCGAGCCAGGCGACGCTCAGCGCCGCCCGGGCTCCCACGATCGAGCCGACCGGCGAGGGAATGGCCAGCGCGCCGGTGACGGCCCCGGCGCCGGCCACGGCGGCGACCAGGACGGCCAGGAGCGCGGCCCCGGGACGCCGCTCCCACCAGCCGAGGGCGACCAGCGCGGACCAGGTCGCCTCGAGCGCAAGCCAGCCGGGCGTGGACGGACCGGCATCGGCCAGCCAGGCGCCGCCGGCCCACAGGGCCGCACCCATGATCGCCATCCCCACGCGCCAGCGGCGCGCCCAGCCGAGATCGAGCCCCACTACGAGCGAAACCGGCAGGAGCACGAGGTCCGAGGCGACGAGCCAGCGGGCGTCACCCGTGCCCGCCAGATCCACCGCGGCGAGCAGCGCGGCGATCACCGCCAGGACCCCTCCGACGCGGATCGCCCACCGCCGGCTCATGGCGCCGCGCTCCGAACGTCGATCACCGCGAAGAGACCCACGTGATCGGACGCGGCGAGGGTGCAGCAGCCGGGGACCGCGACCGGCTCCACGAGGATGCGCCGCGCCTCGGCGACAGCGCCCGGGCCGCGGAGCCAGAGGTAGTCGATCCGCTCCACGAGCGGGGTACCCGCCGGCGCCTCCGGATCGCGGCAGCAGGTCAGGCCCGGATCGGCCGGGTCCGCCCCGAGCATGACATCCCGCCAGGTCGTGGCCAGCTCGCGCATCGGCGGCGTGTCGGCGTGGGCGTTGAAGTCACCCCCGATGATGGTCGTCGCCGGCGTCCCGGCCTCGACGAAGGTCCGCAGCGCGGAGACCTGGGAGGCGGCAACGCTCGCCGGCGTGCCCGAGAGGTGGGTGGAGACGACCCGTACCGGACCCCAGGGCGTGTCCAGGGTGGCCGCCACCGCGGTCCGGTGCTCGAAGAAGTCGTCGCCCCAGGGCAGCTCCACGCTCGTGACCCTGTTCATCGGATAGCGGCTGAGGATGGCGTCGCCCTCCTCGAAGCCGATGGCGCGCCGGTTCCCGTTGGCGCGTCGGTAGGCCCAGTTCATTCCGGCGCGGTGCGCCAGATCTGCCACCAGCGCGCCGGTCTGCGGCGTCCACGGCACCTCCTGGAGGAGGACCACGTCGGCCCCGTCGCGGGCGATCTCGTCGAGAATCAGCGCCTCCCGCTGGTCCAGGTGCGTGAAGGCCGGGTACCCGTGGAGCATGTTCAGATCGATCACTCGAAGCCCGGCGGCATCGGTCGCGCCGGAGGCGCATCCGGCGTAGCAGCCGGTGGCCCACAGGCCCGGCCGGCTGGTGATCAGAACCCAGGCGCCGATGGCGACGATCGCCACCCCGACCGCCAGCCAGCGCTCCCTGCCCGGCCTCATCAGGCTCAGCGACCGGCCAGCGTCTCGACGACGGGCGCCATCGGCTCCATGAGCGGGAGGTGAAGCACGTAGTAGCTGATCCCGAGCTTCTCGCGACGCCGGAGCAGCCGTTCCCGGATCTGCCGGACGGTGCCGTACAGCAGGTAGGGCGTCCCGCCAATCACCTTCGGCCCCAGCGACTTGGCGGCGGCCAGCACCGAGCCGGCGGGCGAGGCGCGGCCGATCACGCCGCCATCGGCCACCAGGACGTTGAGCTCCAGGCGCTCGAACGCCTCGCGTGACCCTGCCGCCTCGCGGACCATGGCCACCTTCCTGGCGGTCTGGGCCTCGCTCGCCTGGGTGAAGATCGGCCGGCCGTGGGCGTCGAACTGGGGAAGGAGCCCCACGACGTCGGCCTCGCGGGCGGCGATGCGCAGCATGCGGGGGCCGCCTCCGCCGATCAGGATCGGCACGTGCGCCTGCACCGGGCGGGGCGACAGGAGGGCCCGCTCCAGCCGGTAGTGCGCGCCGCTGTGGGTGACCCGCTCACCGGCGAGCAGCCGCTTGATGATCGCCAGCGCTTCGACCATCCGGTCTATCCGCAGTCCAGGCCGGTCGTAGCCAACGCCCAGCTGTCGGTAGTCGCCGACGTTCCAGCCTGCGCCGATGCCGAACTCCAGCCTCCCCCTCGAGAGGTAGTCGAGGGTCGCCGCCTCGCGGGCGAGGATCAGCGGGTGGCGGTAGTCATTGGCGTAGACCAGGGCACCGACCCGGATGCGGGTGGTGACCGCCGCGACCGCAGCCAGCGCCCCCAGCGGAGAGAGCTGCCGGTGCAGGTGGTCGGGCATGAGGAAGGTGTCATAGCCGAGCGTCTCGGCGCGCCGTGCCAGGTCGAGCCAGGCTCCGCCGGAGGGAGCCCAGCTGGTGCTGATGCCGAAGCGGAACGGATGCATCAGCGCAACGGTACCGCGCCCCCACGTGCGCCGTGCCGGCGCGCCGCGCGGGGTTCAAAACGCTGCTGATTCTCAGCCTGCGATCGCTACCGCTCGTCGGACGCGGGCGCCGGCGACCACCGGGGCCGCGCAGCCCGCCATCTACCAGCCCATGATCGTTAGCGCCACCAGCGGCCGGCCGCGGCCCGCGGCGGCCCGCGGCGGCCCGCCGGGTGCTCGACAGGTCTCACCTCGCGAGAGTTAGGTGAAGTTCCCCCAGAGGGCTGAAACGGTGCTCACGAGGGTCGCGCCCGGATGGGTCAGCTGCCCGAACCCCGGCACTACGAGGGAAGATCGGCTGGGCGCGTCGGGGGCATCGGCTCATCCTCGTCGCGGGGAGCCGTGCGGATGGGAAGGATCGCCACCGCTGCCAGCGCGAAGCTTGCCGCCATGATCCAGAACACGATCGGCAGGCCCGCGCTGTCGCCGACCGCACTGAGCAGGGCGCCGAAGATCGCGGCCCACAGCGACCCGACGCCGAAGGCGAGCGTGAAGTACGTGGCGAAGGCGGTGTCGCGGATCGGCGGCGGGGCGACGTCGGCCAGGATCGTCTGGAGCTGGGGGCTCTCGATGTAGGCGAAGACGCTCATGACCGCCAGCGCGGCCCAGACCCCGGCGAGGTTCGATCCCGACGCCACGAACGCCACCATCCCGCTCGCGGCCAGGAGGTACGCGGCGACGATGACGGGCCGCCGTCCGATCCGGTCGGACAGCCACCCGGCGACGATGGGGGCGGGCACGCTGCCGACCAGCAGGAGCATGTACATCCAGCCGATGGTGCCGGTGTCGAGATGAAGCACCTCGGAGAGGTAGAGCGGCACGAAGAGGATGATGACCCCCAGCCCGCGGCCGCCCGCGGCGACGACCGACGCGAGGTAGAGGAGCCCGAGGTCGCGGTCCCGCAGCACCCGGCCGAAGGCGCCCCGCAGGCTCCCGTGGGCACGGGCCGCCTCCCTGTCGCTGCCCGTTTCGCGGACGAGGGTGCCGATGGCGAGCGCCAGGAGGATCACCGGGATCCCGAACAGGATGGCCGTGCTCTGCCAGCCGATGCCGGCGATGAGCCAGGTGCCCATGAGCGGGACCGCCAGGGTGCCGACGTTGCCCCCGGCGATGTGCATGCTGATGGCGAAGCCGCGCCGGCGGGGCGGGAACTGCTCCGCCAGCAGGGCGTTGCCGACCGGGTGCTGGGGCGATGCGCCGACCTTCGAGACGACGTTGGCGGCCGCGAACGGCCAGAAGCTGCCGACCAGGCCCTGGACCACCATCCCGCCGCCGAACAGGAGACCGCCGACGCCCAGGATCCTGCGCCGGGCCACGAAGCGGGTGATGGCGCTGTACGAGAGCTGGGCGAACCCCGACACCAGGCTCCCGACCGCCGAGAGGATGGCGATGGCCGCCGCGCTGACGTGCATGTCGCGGATCACCTGGAGGTAGATGAGCGGCAGGAGCACCACGATCGCGTGGTTGACCGCGTGCGCCCCGGCGAGGAGCCACAGGGTGCGTATCGGGCGCACGGCAGCGGGCGCCGCCTGGCTGGCGACGGAGGGGAGGGCCATGGCCGCATGGTATCGGAGGCGGCATCGGCGCTAGGCTGGAAAGGACCCGGGCCGGCAAGGCCCTGCGAACCCGAGCGTTGCCCGAAAGGACGGAACCCATGACCCATGCGGGCCTGCCACGCCTGCTGTTCGGCTACCACATGCCGACCCTGACGTTCCCGGACACACCTCCCGACCAGCTCTTCGACCGGATCGCGGCGAATGCGGC
>CAYVLM010000039.1:0-10690 GCA_964452225.1 uncultured Steroidobacteraceae bacterium
ACTGGAACGCCGCCTCGTCGAGGAAGGCGCGCTGCACGCGATGCAGCGCCATCGGCGTCCCGAGGCCCTCGACCGTCGTGACGGCCCGCTCCACGACGTCGGCCAGCGCCGTCACGCACGCGCGGACCGGCTCGCCATCGACCAGCACGGTGCAGGTTCCGCACTCGCCTTCTCCGCAGCCGAGCTTGGGGCCAATCAGCCCCAGGTCGCCGCGGAGCACCCCGAGCAGGCTGCGCTCGACGGGCCCGCCGATCTCGCGGGCCTCGCCGTTCACGACCAGCTGGACGGTCATCGCTCCCGTGCCATCGCCTCGGGGTACTCGGGGAAGTAGCGCCCGATCACCTCGAGGTCGAAGGTCCGCAGGATGGACTCCTTCGGCTCGCGGGCCAGGAGGAACGCGAAGCTGTGCTCCACCAGGGCCTCCGGTGAGGATCCGGGGCCGCCCAGCCGCTCGAGCTCGTCGCGGCTGACCGTCACCGTGTGGTGCGTTGAGGTGGCGGCGTCGCGGACCTCGACCTCGCAGACCCAGCCGTCATCGGTCCGGGCGCTCCGCACGCTGACCTCGCTCACCCCGCAAGCCTACCCCGACCCGGTCTCCGCGTCCCGGGCGGCGGCGATCCGCTCGCGGACCGGGACGAGCATGACCCGCCCGAGCAGGACCAGGATCACGGCCGCCAGGCTCGCTCCCGCGGCGAACGCCCAGGCCGCCTGGTAGCCGGCGGCTTCGACCAGCGCCCCGAAGGCGAGCGGGCCAACGACCGCCCCGGTGTTGGGTCCGATGCGCACGATCGCCATGGCCGACGCGGGAGCACCCGGGTTGGTCCTGGCCACCGCCAGCAGGATGAGACCCTGGTAGCCCCACCCACCCGTGAAGGCAAGCAGGGTCATCGGCACCAGGGCGATCGCGGGCGGGCGGGCCGCCATCCCCGCGTAGCCGACGGTGCCGATCGCGAGCAGCCCGGCGGCCAGCAGCAGCGACCCCCAGCCGATCCGGTCCGCGATCCAGCCGCTGGTGATCCGGGAGGCCATCCCCAGCAGGCTCCCCGCCGTCAGGAGCAGGCCGGCCACGTCCTGCGCCATCCCGGCGTCCACCGACGACGAGACGCTGAAGCCGGCGAGCGCGTTGGCCGCGGTGGTCCCGAACCCGGCGCCCAGCGCCAGCACCGCCAGGGCGAGGCGCGGGGCGTCTGCGCTGCGTTCGGCCGTGGTGTCTTCCCGCTCCTGTCCGCGCACCCCCCGCCAGATGGTCCACAGCACGACGAGGCCGACCAGCGCGCCCCCGGCGTACGCGGCCCGCCAGCCAACGGTGAGGCCGATCACCGGAACGGACAGGCCGGCGAGCACCGCGGCCAGCGGCACCGCCGACTGCTTGACCCCGTACGCGATCCCCTGCTGCCGGAGCGGAACGTCAACGGCCAGGAGGTGGTTTGCGCCGACCTGGATGAAGGCATTGGCGATGCCGCCAACCACCAGCCAGGGGAGCAGGCCGCCCAGCGAAGTGGGCAGGACGGCCACGCCCACCAGGGTGGCGGCGGTGAGCACCAGCCCCAGCGCCATGCTCTGCGCCGGGCCAACCCGGTCCGATACCGCACCGGCCGGGAGCGAGACGAGGGCCGACGCGGTGAAGAAGGCACCGATGGCGATGCCCAGGCCGAGCTCCCCGAAGTGGAGATCGGCGCGCACCAGGAGCGCGAGGCCGCCGAGGAGCAGGACCGGCAGGGCGGAGACGGTGGCCGCGGCGAGCGTCGTCGCCAGGGTCCGGCGCAGTGGCTGGACAGGGGTGCCGGTGGTCACACCCCATTGTCCTTCGCGCCGGCCCAGCCGGTGACCGAGCGCCCGCCGCGGACGTGCCGGTCGGCTCTACGGCGCAGCCCGCCGCCGTGCCCACCATGGCGGCGGGACGTGGCGCACGGGCCACGACCGATCGAAGCCGAACGAAGGAGGCCGCGACAGCATGAACCCCGGCGGAATCGTGGTGGCGAAGCCGGGCCTGACGCCCGGGCCGTCCGCGCTGCCGCCGTTCGACCCGCGGTCCATGCCGCGCTGGGCGGCAGACGGGCCGATCCTCTTCGCGCGCTACGCGTACCCGCCAAACGAGCTCGGCTACTGCGGCCCCACCGATCACACCTCGCTGCTCGAGTACGCCGCCGCCGGGGTGATCGACCGCGGCCTGGCCGACCTGGCCCGCGGCTTCGCCGGAGCCTGGCCGTACGTGGAGCTGATCGCCGCGGGCACCGGCATCGGCAACCCGCTCGACCGTCGGGTGGTGGAGGCCTACTGGCTCGGCAGCCCGCTGCTGGAGCGGATCGAGATGACGACCTTCGGCAACTCGCTGTTCGAGCGCTTCCGCGCCCGCACCGGCCAGACCTGGAGCTCCCTGGCCGAGACGATTCCCGCCGGTGCGCTGCCGACGCACAGCTTCCACGTCTTCGGGGTCTACCCGTGGGTCGGGCTGCTGCGCGGGGAGCGACCGGAGCAGCCGCTTCACATCCTGGACCAGTGCCGGATTCGCTGGGGCCGGGTCCTCAGCGTCGACGGCGGCAGCGCAGTCGTTCTCAGCCAGCCGCTCATCTTCGACGGCCACCACCTGGGGCTCGGCGCCTACCGGCCCGAGACGGTGACCCGGGGCGCGGACGGGCTGGGGCTGGCCGCGGCCGTGGAGCCCGGCGACTGGGTCGCCATGCACTGGGGCTGGATCTGCGACCGGCTCAGCCGGCGGCAGCTCACCAACCTCCGCCACTACTCGCTCCTCCAGCTGGAGGTGACCAACCACCGCGTGACGCACCCGGGTGCCGCCGCGCTCCTGTCGTGAGGGAGGTGATGACCATCCGCTGAACCCCTGGTTGCACCAGGCGTGGAAGCCGGCCCAGGCAGGCCGTGATGCCTTCCGCTTGACGCAGGAGATGCTCAATGCACGCTCGTTCACAGGTGGCGCTCGCACGCCCCCAGGCTTCCCGACTGCTCGCCGCGCTGGCTGGTCTTGCGCTGCTTGCCGCGTGCAGCGTGGGGACCGCCGCAACCGGGCCGTCCGGCGGCGGCCCGTCCGGCACGCTCAGGCTCTACTCGTCGGTCACCCAGGACACCATCGACGCTGTGCTGGCTGCCTACGCGCAGGCCTTCCCCAACGTGAAGGTCGAGCTCTTCCGCGCGCCAACCGGGCAGCTCGACGCGCGCATCGCCGGTGAGCTGCGAACGGGCGGGGTCGACGCCGACGTGCTGTGGGCCACCGACCCCCTCTCGACCCAGTCGTACGCGGCCCGCGACCTCTTCCGCAGCTGGACGCCGGCGGAGGCGGCATCGGTCCCGGCCGCGGATCGCACCGACGTCTTCTGGGGCACCCGCATCCTGAACCTGGTGATCGTGCATGCGCCCGGGATGGCCAACCCGCCAACGGACTGGGGCGACCTGACCGATGCGGCACTCTCCGGGAAGGTGGCGATCCCCGACCCGGGCTTTGCCGGCTCGGCCTTCGCGCTGCTGGGATACTTCGCCTCCACCGACGGGTACGGGCTTGACTACTACCGGGCCCTGAAGGCCAACGGTGCCGTCCAGGTCCCGTCCGTCACCGACACGCTCAACGGGGTGGCGGAAGGGCAGTACGCCGCCGGGATCACCCTCGACAAGTCGGCCCGTGACGCCATGGCCGCAGGCTCGCCGGTCGAGCTCGCCTGGCCGGCCTCCGGGGCGGTTGCCGTCTACAGCCCCATCGCGGTCTGGAAGGACGCGACGAACGCGACCGCAGCCGAGTCGTTCGTGGACTTCGTCCTCTCCCCGGACGGGCAGGCCGCCATCGCGGGCACCGGCTGGCAGCCGATCCGGAGCGATGTGAGCGGCGGTCCGCCGGTTGGCGGAGCGCAGAACTCGCCCGACTGGACGGCCCTCTTCGACGAGCAGGACCAGCTGCTCGCCGCGTACCGGGCCATCTTCGGGGGCTGAGCCGATGGTGGAGCGGACGTGGCGACCGGTGGCCTGGGGTGTCGTGGCGGCCGCGCTCGCTGGCCTGGTCCTCTGGCCCCTTGCCCGCCTGCTTGGCGAGGCGGTGGGTGCCGGGCTCGGCCGGCTCCTCGGCGACCTGGGCTCGGCCGGTGCCGGCGCCATCGTCAACAGCCTGTGGGTCTCCGCCCTGGTGACCGTGCTCGCACTCGGTGGCGGACTGGCCGCGGCACTCCTCACCGAGCGCAGCCGGATCTCCGGGGCCGGGCTCCTGCGGTTGGCGATCCTCGTGCCGCTCGTCATCCCCGACTTCGTGAGCGCCATGAGCTGGCTGCGGGCGTACGGCCCGGTGGGCCTCACGCATCGGCTGCTGGGGATCGAGCTGCCGGGGCTGGTCGGTCCCGCGGGCATCGTGATCGTCCTCAGCGTCGGAGCCCTCCCCCTGGCGTACCTGGTGATCGCGGGAGGCATGCGCGTGCGCGCCGAGCCCGATCTCGAGCGGGCCGCCCGCGCCAGCGGGGCGAGCGCGCTGGTCGCGTTCCGCTCCGTGACCCTGCCGCTCCTGTGGCCGGTCCTCGTGGCCGCCGCGGGGCTGGTCTTCGTCACCAGCATGAACGCCTTTGGCACCCCGGTGGTGCTCGGCAGCCCGGCGGGGTTCACGACCATGACCACCCGGATCTATGGCGACCTTGCCTTCTCGTCGTCGGACGAGGCCTTCCGCCGGGTGATCGCGCTGGCGTGCCTCCTGGTCGTGGTGGCGGTCTCGATCGTCGGCCTTGTCGACCGGCTGGGGGGCCAGGGCGTCGATCGGACGGGTCTCGCGGGCGGAACCCGCGCTACTGCCGGTCCACACAGGAGGTGGGCGGCCGTCCTCGCCTGGCTCGCGGTGGTGCTGACCGTGCTGGTTCCCCTGCTGGCGCTGGTGCTCGCCGCCCTCACTCGCGCAGTGGGGCTGGACCCGGTTCCGGCCAACCTGACCCTGGCCAACTTCGGCCGCGCGCTCGACAGCCACGCCATCGGCGCGCTGGCCAACAGCCTGCTGCTGGCGACCGGGGCTGCGGCCCTGGCCGTCGGGCTGGCCCTGGTAGCGACGGCGCTGGGGAGCCGATGGCGGCCGCGCCTCAACACCGCGGTGACCCTCACCTTCGCGGTGCCCGGATCGGTCCTGGCGGTGGCGGTCCTCCTCGCCTTCGGCGCTACCCTGCGCGACACCCTGGCGATCATCCTGCTCGCCTACGTCGCCAAGCTCTGGGCGCTTGGCCAGCGGCCGATCAGCGGCGCCGCGGACCGGCTGTCGGGCGACCTGCTGCGCGCGGCACGCGCCAGCGGTGCCGGGCTGCTCGCCGCGCTGCGCACGGTGACGCTCCCACTGCTGGCGCCGGCCATCGCGGCGGGAGCGCTGCTGGTGTTCGTCTTCGCCGTGCACGAGCTGACCATCTCGGTCCTGCTCTACGGACCGACCACGGAGACCCTGGCGGTCGACATCCTGGGCCTGCAGCAGGTGGGCGACCCCGTGGTGACCGCCGCCCTCGCGGTGATCCTGACTGCGGTCGTCGCCGCGCTGGCGGGTCTTCTCCTCCTGCTCATCCGCCGGTTCCCGTGGACGGAGGCCGGGCACTGATGGCCGTGACCGACGTTCCCCCGGCCATCGAGCTGCACCGCGTCGCGGTGGCCTATGACGGCGTGCCGGTCCTGGCCGACCTTGACCTCCGGGTCGAGCCCGGCGAGACGCTCGCCCTGCTCGGGCCATCCGGCTCGGGCAAGACGACGCTCCTCTTCGCCGTCGCGGGCTTCCTTGGCATCGCCGGCGGCGAGATCCGCATCGCGGGCCGGCTCGCATCGGACCGCTCGACGACCCTGGCGCCGGAACGGCGCGACGTGGCGGTCGTCTTCCAGCAGTACGCGCTCTGGCCGCATCTCAACGCGGTCGAGACCGTCGCCTATCCGATCCTGCGTCGCGGCGTCGACCGCGCCCGCGCACGGCTCGAGGCGCTCGACCTCCTGGAGCGCATGGGGGTCTCCCACCTCGCCGAACGGCGGCCGGCCCAGCTCTCGGGCGGCGAGCAGCAGCGCGTGGGGGTCGCCCGGGCGCTCGCCCGCAGGGCAGCCGTGATCCTGCTCGACGAGCCGACCGCGCACCTCGACACGCCGCTCCGCTCGGCGCTGGGCGCCGAGCTCTCGGAGCAGCGGCGCCGGTCCGGCGCAGCGGCCGTGTACGCAACGCACGACGTCTCCGAGGCGCTGGCGGTCGCCGACCGCGTGGCCCTTCTCCGCGACGGGCGCATCGTCCAGGTGGGCGACCCGCGAGCGATCTACGAGCGCCCGGTTGACCTGTGGGCCGCGCGGCTCAGCGGGCCCGCTTCGGTCGTTGCCGCGGAGCTGGTCGGGGACGGGCGGGTGCGGATCGCCGGGCGCAACGTCTCCCTTGCGCTGGACGGAGGAGTACGGTCCCTGCCGGACGGCACCGAAGCGGCGCTCCTGGTGCGACCCGACTGGGTCTCGCTCGGCGGCGAGCTGCCCGGAGCGGTCAGCGCGGTCTGGTTCCGGGGTCCCTGGACCGACTACCGGCTGGAGACCGCCGCCGGAACCGTCGAGGTGCGCGAGCCCGGCCCGCCACGGGCAGCGCCCGGGCAGGCGGTGGGCTGGACGCTGGCCCGCGCCTGGCTGCTCGACGCAGGGGCGCAGGCGGGGAGTCCCGCGTAACCAAAGCGCTATCCGGCGCGCGCCGCCCGCCGGTCCCCCAGCGCGCTCGGCTCCTGGCGCGGACCGGTGACCACCACCTCGTCGGTCCACTCGTCGTCGCCGCTGCGCACCGTGTAGGAGTGGTGAACCTCGGTCACCCCGGTCGAGAGCGTGGCGCCCACGCTGCAGTAGCGGGTCGCCGAGAGCTCGATGGAGCGGCGCACCGCCTCGGGCTCAATGCCAGAACCCTCGACCAGGTGTATGACGTCGATGCGGGTGAACGGATGCGGAGCGTCGTCGGCCTGCGTCCCGGTGGCGGTCACCTCGTAACGGGTCACCACCTGGCGCTTCTTGCGCAGGATCGAGATGACGTCCATGGCCGTACAGGCGGCCAGCGCCACCGGCACCAGCTCGGCGGGACGCGGTCCGGTGTCGCCCTCGCCGTTGTCGATGATGATGCGGTGGCCGCTGCTGGTTGTCGCCGCGAACCGAAGGCCGTCGCCGTCGAGCGTGACCGTGGCCTGCTTGGTGCTCATGGCAGCTCCCCTCCTGCGGCCTCCAGTGAGCCGATGGCGCGCGCCAGGCGTGCGCGGGCCTCGTGCGCCACGGTGCCGATCACCGGGTCTGAGACGATCCCAAGGACGGACAGCGGATCCATGACCTCGACGACGATGCTGTCCGCCTCCTCGCGCAGCACCACGTTGCAGGGCAGGAGAGCCCCCACGGAGGGATCCGCCTCCAGCGCCCGGTGCGCGAGGACCGGGTTGCAGGCGCCGAGAATCAGGTTACCGGGGCCGTCCACGCCGAGCCGGGCCTTCAGGGTCGCCCGCACGTCGATCTCGGTCAGGACCCCGAACCCCTCGCCACGGAGGGCCTCGGTGATCCGCGTGCGCGCACGGTCGAGCCCCCCGGAGAGCCGCAGCCCGAAGGTGTATCGCCCCTGAGCGGGCATGGTGGTCATCGGCACGCAGCCTACCATGACTTGCGCTGTTGCGCAAATAACAGAACGGTGCCGAGCCGGCGCTCAGCGCCAGTCGATGGCGACGACCTCCGTGGGTCCCGAGAGGCCCTTGAGCATCACGCTTCGCGGTGCCGAGGCGGGCACTCCCTCGCTCACCGTCGCCGTGCTGGCCAGGATCTCCCCACCGTCCGCGATGGCCGCGATGCGGGCCGCCTCGTGGACCCCCTTGCCGCGGAAGTTGGCACCCACCTGGCGAGCGTCGGAGGCATGCAGACCGATCCTCACCTGGGGCGCGAAGCCGTTCCTTGCCCGGTGATCGGCGAGCCGGCGCTGGATCGCCACCGCGGCCGCCACCGCCTGCTCCGGCGAGTCGAAGCCCACGAAGAAGCCGTCGCCGGTTGCCGACACTTCCTCGCCCCCGTTCGCGATGAAGATCTCGCGCAGGGTGGCGTCGTGCCATCGCAGCAGGGTGTCCCAGGCCTCGTCGCCCAGCGCCTCCACGAGACCGGTGGAGCCGACGATGTCGGTGAACATGAAGGTCTTCACGACGCGCCGCGCGGGGCCGGTCTTGGCCCGCAGCTGCCAGGGCAGGAGCTCCTCGACCTCCTCGATCACGACCGCGCCGGTGGGGCAGGCGATCGCCGCCTCGCGCAGGAGCTCCTCCCCCACGCTGTCCGGGCCGACCACGTCGGCCTTGCCGAAGTCGCCGGCGAGCCAGTCGAAGGCGCTCGGCGCAATGGTGATGCAGTTGCCGGCACCGATGCACTTGTGGCGGTCAACGCGCGCTCGCAGCATCGGTCAGCCGGCCGCCATGCCGCGGAAGGCGAAGGAGGTGGCCTCCGCCCGGGTGGAGAGCCCCATGCGTGCCACGAGCCGGGCCAGGCGCTTCGCGACGTCCGCCTCCTCGAGCCCCAGCTCGGCCGCCATCTCCTCGTTCGTGCTGCCCTCCGTCAGGAGCCGCAGCATGGTGCGATCCGACTCGTCCAGCTCGGTCTGCGCGCTCGCCCCCTCACTCGCCTCCGCCGCGGCCGCCGGCGGGAGGTCCAGCGGTCCGGCCAGCTCCACGAGCTGTCGGCCGATTGGGCCGCGCAGCCAGCGCACCCGTACCCCCTCGTCCGCGGTCCCCTGGGCGATCCGGCCGAGGTGCATCTGGAGGAGGCTGCGAATCATCTGCTGCATCTCGGGTGGCCCGGCCACCAGGATGGCCCGGCTCGCGGGGAGCAGGACGTCGAGGCTGGTGTCCTCGTGATGCGACGATTGGAGGAACTGCATGGCTGATCCGGCAGCAGCGAGGGCCTTCTCGGGGACGCCGCGCGAGAGGGCCACCGCCGAGAGCGCAGCGTCGGCCTGCGCACCCCACGGAGCGTGGCCGGGAAGCAGGGCATGGAGCGCCTTGGCATCCTGGGCGGACTCCTCGGCCAGAGCGCGCAGCTCGTCGCTCCCGGTCGCGGCGCCGAGCGTCGCCGCTTCGAGCGCCAGGCGCGCCAGGGCCTCGCAGCGGGGCGCGGGCAGCCCAGCCTCGCTGGCCATCTCGACCGCCCGCTGCAGGTGCTGCCGCAGCCCGTTCGCGTCGCCGGCCGCCGCGCAGCGCATGCCACGCCAGATCTCGAGCTGCCGCGCGCGGGTGGGAGTGGGCGCCGCGGCGGACGCGCTCGAGGCACGGTCGATCCAGGTGTCTGCCTCCTCCAGCTCACCCATTCCGATGTGCGCCACGGCCATGCCGCCGGCGGCCAGGAACTCGATGAAACGGTCGCCAAGCATTCGCGCAGAGCGATAGGCGTCCTCTCCGCGGGAGAGCTCGAGATCGGGGACCACCTTGGCACGGGCGAAGACGTGGACCCCGAACAGCATCTGCAGCTCCAGCCGCTCGCGCTCGCTCTCGGTGACGAGCGTCCACAGGCGAGAGGTGACCCGGCGGATCTCCTCGAGGTGGCGAGCCGACGAGGCGAGGTGAATGACCGGCGCGTAGTTGATGTAGGCCATGGCGATGACGGTCGACATGACACCCGTCCTGTCACCGAGTCGCTCGTAGATGTCGAGGGCCCGCTCGAAGCTCTGCTGGGCCTCGACCGCCAGCGGGTAGATGGGAAACTCCTTCAGGATCGCGTGGACCGACTCGCCGGCCGCCACGCGCTGGGCCAGCTCCATCGCCGCCCCGGACTGCACCTGGTTGGCGAACCAGTCCCGGACGCGGGCAACGGCGATCGCGCCAACCTCCCGCAGCGCGGCCGCCAGGCTGCGCTCGTCCGCGGCCGCCTCGGCAAGCTCCACGGCGCGCCGGAACGCGGCCTCGGCACCGTCGAGATCCACCTCGCTGGCCGCTGCCCCAAACGACTCCCCGAGCGGGCTCCGCAGGAGAGCCTGGCCGAGCTCCAGGGTCGCTCGCAGCTCCGCCCCGCGGTTGCCGGCGTCGGCGGCTCGTGCCTGGATCCGGCGCGCCAGCTCGGCGGCGGAGTCCTCGTCGTGCGCCAGGCGCAGCGTGGCGACCCTCCGGAGCTGGACGTCGAGCTCCAGCGCCGGATCGCGGAGCGCCTCCACCAGCGCGCTCAGCTCGGCGAGCCCGTCGAGCCGTTCGACCGGCCGGCGCAGGACGGCGTAGGCGTCGTCACGGATGGTCAGGAGCTGGCGCCGCTCGTCCGGGGTGGAGACTGCCGCCAGCGCCTGCTCCACGAGCCGGAGCGCCTCCTCCGGCGCATTGGAGGTGAGGGCGGCCCTGGCGGCATCCACCGAGAAGCGCGCGGCACGCTCCGTGTCCCCGGCGGCGAGCGCGTGGTGGGCGAGGAGCGGCAGGCCGGCCGGCGCCGGGTCTCCGCTCTCGAGCAGAAGGTCCACCACCGCGCGGTGGACGGACCGCGCCCGCGTCTGGGAGAGCCCGGAGACCGCGAACTCGCGGACCTGCTCGTGGGTGAACGTGTAATCGGCGGCTGCCCCCTCGGGGTGCTGCAGCAGGAGGCCCGCCTCCACCGCGGGACGCAGGAGCTCGGGGAGGTCCTCGTTCGCCGCCGTCGACCCGTCGATCCGGCTGCGGATGGCACGGACGTCCCGCAGGCTGAAGCTGCGTCCAAGCACGGCCGCGTCCGCCAGGAGCGCGCGGGTCGCGGGCTCGAGGCGGGC
>CAYVLM010000040.1:0-1569 GCA_964452225.1 uncultured Steroidobacteraceae bacterium
GCCGGATGGCCCTACGGGACGGGCGAGCGGAGGGCGATGCTGAGATGCGGACCACCGGGTCCGAGCCACACGGAGATCACCAGATGCGAACCCTCCCCCAGGAGTCGAAGCACCATCACGAGCTGATGGATCCGCACATCGACGCCCTCCCTGCCCTGGCCGAGCTGATCGACACCGTTCGACCCGAAGCCTTCGCGGCCAAGTTCGAGGAGGAGTACCACTTCCTACGAGACCAGATGGTGCCCCACATCGAGGGAATCGAGACCGGCCTCTACCCGGAGCTCGAGCGGCTCATGCAGAACCGGCACTCCATGGTGCCCATGCGACGCGAGCACCGCGAGCTGCTGCGGATCATCGCCTCGCTCGGGACGTACCGCTCCGACATCGCCGCGGGGCGCCTCGACGACGGCAAGGCCATGGCGCTGCGCCGTGCGCTGTACCGGCTGCACGCCATATTCAAGGTGCACCTGGCCGAAGAGGAGCACTACCTGGGCGTGCTGGAGCACAACCTGTCGCCGGAGGAGAAGGACGAGCTGGCGCGGGCGTTCGACCACGCCATGGCGCAGCCGCTCTAGCCCGGCCGCCCTGGCCGCCTGGCCGCCCGGCCGCCCTGCCGCCCTGGCCGCCCTGGCCGCCGTTGGCCGCTCCGGCCGCTCCGGCCGGGCTGCTGCGCGTCATCGGGCGCAGAGGTTGCCGGCAAGGGAGCCGTCCCCTCCTGCGCTCAGGTGACAACTGTGCGCCTGATGAGCGTTACGCGGGTGATCGAGGGCAGATGGGCCGGCAGAGGACCTGCACGGGCGACGAATGCGCCGCCAGCGGCACCCATGTCATTGATCCGGGGAGACTCGCTGACGTAACGCCCCGCCAGCGGCACGTATGTCCAGGGTAGCGGCCGGCGCGCGGTCCTGACCCCACCGCAACGTGGTCCGCGGGGTTACGTTCGGTTCGCGCCTGAACCCCGCCGCGGACGCGCCACAGCCGAGAGGTAGCGCCCGTCGAACTCGGCCATCAGCCGTGCGCGCTCACGCATCACGGCGGCCCACTCGTCGAGGGCCCGGTGGCCTTCGTCGGTCAGCTCGTACTCGCGGCGCTGCGGGCCGGCCGGCTCAGATGACCAGCTCGAGGTGACGAGCCCCGAGTCCTCGAGGTCGCGGAGGGTCCGGTAGACCTGGCCGAAGTCGAGCTGCGCGGCACTGGCGATGCCCATCTCCTCCAGCTGGCCCACCAGGGCGTAGCCGTGCGCGGCCCCCTCCGCGAGGAGAACGAGCATGAACGGCTCCATCCATCGCCGCCGGCCGCCGAGCGGAGCCCAGCCGTGGTGCAGCGGCGTGCCGGTGCGGTCGTGGCCCGACGCGATCCGCCCAACGGACCGCTTGCCTCGACGCCCCTTCGCCTCGTCGCCGTTCTCGTACTCGGAGCTCTTGCCGCGGGGGCTCATGTGCGCGAAGAGTCTAGAGGCCTGAGGCCAGTATTGAAAGGCGGATGGCTCGGCGCCAGCACTTCCCGTGCGGCCATCCCTGCTCCCTGCGCCACGGCGGCCCCTTGTGCCACGGCCGACCCTTGTGCCAC
>CAYVLM010000040.1:1669-10635 GCA_964452225.1 uncultured Steroidobacteraceae bacterium
GGCGCCACTACCGTGGGTGGTAGGCCGATGGAGGAGCAGCCCGTCTGCCACGGCGCCACTACCGTGGGTGGTAGGCCGATGGAGGAGCAGCCCGTCTGCCACGGCGGCACTACCGTGGGTGGTACCCCGATGGCAGACCTGGCCCGACCCCTGGCAGGAACGCCTCACGCTGCCTCCGAGGCCGACGCATCTGAGGCCGACGCGCCCGAGGCCGACGCCCCGGACGCGGACGCCCCGGGCGACGCCGCAGCTGCCGACGCCTGGTGACGCAGCGCCAGGAAGAAGAGGGCCACGGGGCGGTAGACCGCGTGCGCGAACTTCATGAACGGCGCCAGGAGCACCAGCTCCATGGCAATAGCCACGTGGAACAGGAAGACCCAGTAGCCCCAGGCCGGCGCCGCAGGCAGGTAGAGCGCCAGCTCGATGCCGAACCCGGACACCCCGGTGATCCAGAGCAGGATCAGCAGGGTCCAGTCGGCGGGCGCGGAAGTCCGCACCGAGCGATGGGCGTGGCGCAGCCGGTCCACCATCAGCAGGGTGGTGCCGTAGATCAGCGCCAGCCCGGCCACGGTGCCCAGGAGCCGGATCGGGTACCAGATGGGAACCGGTGTCCCGGTCGCCTTCCAGCCCAGCAGCTCCAGGCCGTAGTCGAGGACGGTGGCCGCCAGCAACCCGAGGAAGCCCCACATCGTCGCCGCGTGGATCAGCCAGCGGCGCCGATACCACGGCAGCGCGGCCTCCTTCTCCACGTCGCAGTCGGCGCGGTAGCGCGCCTGGCCGAGGGACTCGATGCCGATGGCGCTCCACAGCGCCCTGGCTGTCGAGACCAGCGCAGCGCGGCTCCCCAGCAATGACCCCAGGGTCACCGCCTCCACCCGGGCCAGCCGGCGCGCCATGGTCACGATTCCGGCCAGGCCCGCCAGCACCACAAAGGCCATGACAATCAGGCCCATGTTGTGGATCAGCTCGTTGGGGATGAACCCGAAGAGCGCCAGCGAGGTGGTCGACTGGGGACCGTGGTCGGCGTACATGAACACCGCGAAGAAGGCGGCCAGCAGCACCGCGATGGCCGTCCCCAGCCAGGGGCTGGTGTACATCGAGCGGGCGAGCCCGGTGTGGTCATAGCTGGCGATCGCGTATCGCCGGGTGGCGGCCATGAACTCGGACGGCTCCGCCTCCATCGGGCAGCTCTCGCTGCACTGGCCGCAGGCGTAGCAGGTCCACAGCTCCTTGGACGACAGGAGGGCGTCGCGCATGCCCAGCTGCGCGAAGCGGATGATGCGGCGCGGGAAGGCGCCGTCGTTCTCCGACAGCGGGCAGACCGCCGTGCAGGTCCCGCAGCTGAAACAGGCCGAGACATCGGCCGCGCCGAAGCGCTGGATGTCGGGATAGAGGCCCGGGTCGATCCGGGTGGCCGGGACCGGGGTGGCCGGGACCGGGGTGGCCGATGCAGTCATCTATGAGGTCCTCCCGGTCGGCTCGTAGCAGAAGTAGCCGTCGGCGTCGCTGCCCTTGACCTCGGCCAGCCAGCCGAAGCGGCGCATGCCCATCACCCAGAAGACGACCTCGTAGGTCGGGGCGCCGATCGCGGCGGCGATCTGGGGAACGGTCAGCGGGCCGTCCGCCAGGGCGGCCAGGATGCGGGCGCGCATCACCGGCTCCTCGCGGATCACCTCGCGGACATCCCTGTTCGGAGCGGGGGCAGGAGCCTGCCCCGTGACGGTCGTGGTCATGCGGGCACCTCCACGAGGTTCTCGATCATGGACGTGACCTGGGCGTCGGTGTAGCCGAGCAGGTCAATCGCGTTCTCGGGGCACATCGGCACGCAGCCGCCGCACCCCTTGCAGCCGGTGGGGGTGATCACGGCGTAGTGCCCGTCACCCTCCTCGGCCATGCTGATTGCGTCGTACGGGCACGCGGTGAGGCAGTCGCCGCAGGCCGTGCAGGCCTCCGGGACGACCACCGCCACCAGGGGATCGAGCTCCGTGTACCCCTTCTTGAGGATCGCGGCGCTCTGGGTCACCGCGGCCAGGCCGGACGCCACGGACTCCGACGAGGTCTTGGGACCCTGGCAGGCGCCGGCGATCAGCACCCCGTCCACCACGGTTTCGACCGGGCGGAGCTTGGGGTGGATCTCGTTGAAGAAGCCGTCGCTGCCGGCCGGGAGCTTGAGCACGTCCACGAGCTCCGAGTTCTCGCGCGGGACCATGCCGGTCACCAGGACCACGAGGTCGACCCCGATGGCCAGCTCCGTGTTCTCGGTGAGCCGGTCGCGCACGGTGACGGTGAGGTCGCCGGACTCGGCCCGCTCCACCGTGGGCGGCTCGTCGTTGTCGAACTTGAGGAAGACCGATCCGGCCCTGCGCGCCTCCTCGTAGAGGGGCTCGAACTTGCCGTAGGTGCGCATGTCGCGGTAGAGGTGGTACTGGCGGATCGACGGATCCAGCCCGGCCACGTCGACCGCGGTCTGCACCGTGGCCGCGCAGCAGAACCGGCTGCAGTACGCGTTGGAGCAGCCCGCCGTGTTGCGGTTGCCCACGCAGTACACGTAGGCCACGCTGCGCACCGGGCGCCCGTTGTGGGTGAGCGGGCCGGAGGCGCCGTCGACCATGGCCTTGAACTGGGGCAGGGTGACGACTCCGTCGATCCCGTAGCCGAACTCGCCGGCCGCCGGCTCGTAGCTGTCGAACCCGGTGGCGACCACGATGGTGCCAACCCCGACCTCGATCGCCGCCGACCCCGGGTCGCCGACGCGCACGCTGACCCGGTAGTTGCCGAAGCTGCCGGACTTGCCGATCACCTCGGCTCCGGTGAGCACGGTGATGGCCGGGCGCCTGCGAACCTCGGCCACCAGGTGGTCGATCAGCTCGCGGCCGTCCCTGTTGTGGGGGAACATGCGGCCGAAGTCCCGGACCCAGCCGCCCAGCTCGAGCTCGCGCTCGACCAGGGTGACCTTGAGACCGATGTCGGCCAGCCCAATGGCGGCCCGCAGGCCGGCGATCCCGCCGCCGATCACCAGGGTGTGCGGCAGGGTGTCGACCACCATCGGCTCCAGCGGCGTGGTGAACCGCGTCCGGGCGATGCCGGCGCGGACCAGCTCCGTGGCCTTCTCGGTGGCCGCCGCCATGTCGTCGGTGTGGACCCACGAGCACTGCTCGCGGATGTTGACCTGGGTGTACTCGTAGGGGTTGAGGCCCGCCCGCGAGGCGACGCCGCGGAAGGTGTAGGTGTGCAGCTTGGGCGAGCAGGAGGCGACCACCAGCCCGTCGAGCTTGTTGGCCTCGATGTCCGCGACCATCTCGCCCTGGGTGGCATCGGAGCACGCGAACATCTCGTGCTTGGCGACCACCACGTCGCCGGCGTCGCGGATGTCGGCGACGACCTTGTCGACGTCGACGTAGTCGCTGATGTTGCCGCCGCAGTGGCAGACGTAGACGCCGATGCGGCGCCCGTCGGATTCGGACTGGCTGGTCATGCCGGCACCATCTCGATCGTCTCGGCGGCCTCGGCCTTCGTCCGTTCGAGGTGGGCGGCCACCTGGGCCGCGGATGCCTCGGCGTGGACGATGGAGTCCGCGATGTCCTTGGCTCCGGAGGCGGCCCCGGCCACGAACACCCCGGGGATGTTCGTGCTGCCCGGGTTGATGTCCTCCTCCGGCTCGTTGACGTAGTTCCACTCGTCGAGCTCCAGCTCGCCGACCTCGAACAGCTGCTCGGCGTCGCGGTTGGGCTGGACGCCCACGGCCAGCACGACCATGTCGTACTCCGCCTCCGCGATCCGGCCGCCGTTCTCGATGTCCTCGTACTTGAGGACCAGGTCGCCGTTGGGCTTCTCGCTGACGCCCGCCACGCGGCCCTTGACGTAGGTGGCGCCCATGGCCTTGGCCTGCTCGTAGAACTCGTCGTAGCGCTTGCCGTAGGCCCGGATGTCCATGTAGTGGACCGTCACGTCGGCGAGCGGCAGGGCGCCCATGAGCAGCTGGTTCTGCTTGATGGAGTACATGCAGCAGAACCGGGAGCAGAGGGGGTTGCCAACCGTCGCGTCACGCGAGCCGGTGCACAGGATGTAGGCGATCCGCTCCGGCACCTTGCCGTCGCCGGGTCGCAGGATGGTGTTGAACGGCCGGGTGGGCGCCAGCAGGCGATCCGCCTGCATCCCGGTGATCACGTTCTTGAAGCGCCCGTAGCCGTACTCCGGCTTGAGGTCGGCGGGGAACAGCTTGAAGCCGGTGGAGACCACCACCGCCCCGACCTCCGCCTCGAAGGACTCGTCGCGCGCGTGGAGGTCGATGCACCCGTCGACCGGGCAGGCCGCCACGCACTCGCGGCACTCACTGCAGACCGCGCAGTCGATGCAGCGACCGGCGGCGGCGTGGGCCTCCTCCTCGGTGAGCCCGGCCTCGACTTCGCGGAAGTCGGTGGGGTCGGGAAGCAGGGTCGTGCCGTCCGCGGTGGGCGGGCGCAGGCTGTACTCGCGCTGGCGCTCCAGGACGGCCTGCTTGTCGACCACCGGCAGCCGGTCGTCGAAGCCGTCCATGGTTCCGCCGGTCAGCCAGCGGTCGATCATGTGGGCCGCCCGCCGCCCCTCGCCGACGGCGCGGGTGATGTCGGTGGGCCCGTGGACCGCGTCGCCGGCGGCGAAGACGTAGTCGAGCGGCGTCTGCCGCGTCTCCGCGTTCGCCTGCAGCCGGCCGCGGTCGTCGGTGGCCAGCTGGCCGCCGAAGGGCGACAGGTCCGGCTTCATGCCGATGGCGGCGATGACCAGGTCGCAGGCGATGACATGCTCGCTGCCGGAGATCGGCTCGGGGCGTCGACGCCCGGAGGCATCGGGCTCGCCCAGCCGCATCCGCTGGCAGCGCAGGCCGTTCACCGCGCCGTTCGCGTCGCCGGTCACCTCGGCGGGCGCGACGAGGAACGCGAACTGCACGCCCTCGGCCTCGGTGTCGGCGGCCTCCACGTGGTGCGCCGGCATCTCCTCGCGGCCGCGCCGGTAGGCGACGGTCACCGATGCGGCGCCCAGGCGGCGGGCGGTGCGCGCGGCATCCATGGCCACGTTGCCACCGCCCACGACCACCACGCGGCGGCCGGAGAGGTCCATCGGATCGCCGAGCTTGACCTTGCGCAGGAAGTCCGTGCCGCCCACCACGCCCAGGCGGTCCTCTCCCGGGACGCCCAGGCCCAGCGAGCGGTGGGTGCCGGTGGCGACCAGCACCGCGTCGAAGCCCTCGTCGCGCAGCGCGGTGACGTCGCGGACCACGGTGTTCGGGACGATCTCCACGCCGACATCGGTCAGGTTGGCGATGTCGCGCTCGACCACGGCCTCCGGGAGGCGGTAGGACGGGATGCCCAGGCGGAGGAAGCCGCCGGGAACCGGTGCCGCCTCCAGGATGCGCACCGCGTACCCGAGACGCGCCAGCTGCCAGGCGGCGGTCAGGCCCGTCGGCCCGGAGCCGACGATGGCGACCCGCCGGCCGTTGGGCGGCGCGATCTCGATGCCGATGCCGTCCCCGGTCTCGTCGTGGCGGTCACTGATGAATCGCTTCAGGCGCCGGATCGGCAGGGTCCCCTCCAGCGAGCCGCGGGTGCACTCGCCCTCGCAGGGGGCGTAGCAGGCGCGTCCCAGGGTGCCCACCAGCGGCGTCGCGTCGAGGACCAGGTTGTAGGCCTTCTCGTACTCGCCGCTGCGGATCAGGGAGACGTAGCCGTGGGCCTGGATGCCGGCCGGGCAGGCGAAGCTGCAGGGCGAAGAGCCCTGCCGGTCGATGACCGCCTTCTTGGGCACCGCCTGCGGGAACGTGATGTGCGCCGCGCGGCGTGCCACCAGGTCGGCGTTGAACTGGTCGGGTACGGCCACCGTGCAGGCCGTCTCGCACTTCTGGCAGCCGGTGCAGGCGTCGATGTCCACGTACCGCGCCTTCTTGGTCACCGATGCGTGGAAGCGCCCGTCCGCGCTCTTGCGGATCCCGTCAACCTGCGCGTAGGTCAGGGGGGTGATGTTCGGGTGGTGGATGGTTGCCGCCATCTTCGGCGTGCTGATGCAGCTGGCGCAGTCCAGGGTGGGGAAGACCTTCGACAGCAGGATCATCTTGCCGCCGACGCTGGCCTCCTTCTCGACCAGGAGGACCTTGTAGCCCATGTCGCCCAGCTTCAGGGCGGACTCCATGCCGCCGATGCCGGCGCCCACGACCAGGACGTCGTAATCGAGCTTGTTCGCGGCGGGGACCGCGCAGGCCCCGGTGCTCTCGGTCATCTCGGTCACCTCGGCGTCACCGGCCCCAGCTCCGCCAGGGCGCTGGCGAACTGGGTGACGTGCTTCGTGAAGGGTTCGGCGCAGACCGAGCAGATGGCCGCCATCCGCACCCGGTTGAGGTCGATGCCGCGTTCCTTCATGAGCGCCTGGGCCTCGCTGATGATCCGCGACGAGCGCTTGCCGCAGTCGGGGAGGTAGGCGCACTCATCGCCGTCCGATGCCACGAACACGCCGTCAAAGCCGGTCTCCAGCGCGTGGAGGATCCAGGACGGGCGGATGCCGCTGGTGCATGGCAGCCCGATCACCTTGACGCCCGGGGAGTAGTGCATGTGGGAGCTCCCCGCCAGGTCAATGCCCGGGTCGCTGATGTTGTTCGTTGAGAAGACCAGGATCTGGGGCGGGCCGCCCGTTCGGGCCGCCGGTGCCTCGGCAACGGTCTGTGCGCTCATCGGTCTGTGACTCCCGTGCAGGGGACCGGGGGGCGCGGCAGCCGCGCCCCGCCATCCACCGCGGTTGGCCTACTTCATCCGCCGCACGAAGACGCGGTCATACCCCGCCTCCGGCAGCGCACCCAGGAACTCGTGCCCGACCTTGCCGGACCAGGCGGCGACGTCCGTCTTGGTGACCGGGTCGGTCGACCACAGCTCGATCACCTCGCCCACGGCGACGGTGCCCATTCCCTTCTTGGCCTCGAGCAGGGGGCCGGGGCAGGCGGCGCCGCGCGCGTCGATGACGTTGGCGGCGCTGATGCCGGCCAGGTCGGTCGGCTGGGTGATGGTGGTGTCCATTTGGTTGGCTCCTTTTTCGGCTCCCGTCAGTAGACGAGGCTGTTGGTTGCAGAGGTGATCTCGGCGATGAAGCGGCCGGCGGCCACGACCTGCGCTCCGGGGACCAGGTCAGCCTCCGGGATCTCGCGGCCCTTGAGGCAAGGTCCGCAGACGAGCATGGTTCCGCCAAGCTCGCGGAAGTCGTTGATCAGCTTGGTGAGCGGCGGGAAGGCCTTCGCTTCCACGTGCTCGGCTTCCCCCTCGCGGACGATGCAGACCGCGTCCGCCTGGAAGCCCATGACGACCTCAACGTCCGATGCGAGCGCGGCACAGGCCATCACGAACGGGATCGTCGCGTGCTCGGGGTGATCGGGACCGTGGGTCACCATGAAGACGAGCTTCTCGTGGTCTGCCATGTCTGGTGTTGCTCCTTGTGTGTCAGATGAAGACGATCGGGCCACCCTCGGCCGCGAGGAAGAAGGTGGCGATGCCGCTGGCGCCGTCGACGAGGGGATCGAGCTCGGTGGCGTCGATCCCGAGCAGCTCCAGCGAGTTGGTGCAGGCGTGGATCTCCACCTCGCCCAGCTCCTTCGCCTGGCGGAGCGTGTCCGCCCAGGTGAGCCGCCCGGCCGGGGTCCGCTCCCTGACGGCATCGGCCCCGCGCGTGCCCGCCTCGGCGGCGAGCCCGTGATCGGCGTCGATCCGGTCGGCGCGGAACGCGTCGAGCGCCCAGAACTGGAGGAGGATGTTGACCGGGGTACCGATGGCGGCGGCTCCGGCGGCCATGATCGCGGCCGACTCGAGCTTGTCATCGGTTCCCGAGAAGAGGACCAGGGAGAGGTGTCCGTTCTCGCTCATCGGCGTGAGCTCCCCGCAAGTGCCGGGGAGTGGCCTCCCGGCGCGAAGTTGGCGGCCAGGCTGGACAGGCGTCCAAGCTGGCGGAAGAGGACGGCACGCATGAGGTCGCAGGCCTGCAGGACCCCGGGATCGGTCAGCTCGTAGCGGACCTCCCGGCCGTCCCGGACGGCCTCCACCAGCCCGGCGCCGCGCAGCGCCGCGAGGTGCTGGGACACCGTGGGCTGGCTCACGCCAAGCTCCTCGGCGATGCGATGGACCTCCGTGGGTCCATCACCCAGGAGATGGATGATCTCCAGGCGCCGGGCGCTGCCCAGGGTGCGGAGGATGGAGGCCTGGATCGCGTAGATGTCGTCCGATGCGCGTAGCACGATGAGCCTCCTCTACAACCGTGCGAGCCGAAGAGCCAGCCGGCCGAGCCGCCAGCAGAAGCAGTCCGGTCTCGAGAAGAGGCGGCGGTACCAGGGCCGCCGTCGACGTGCGTTCGTAGCCATCTGCAACCCGCCTCCCGCTGTCTGACCCATCTATAGGTTCTGACGTTCTATATGTTTAAAGCATCTATGCGGATAGTCTACGTGCCGAACGGATCGTCCTGCGGGACGAGTGGCCCGCCCGCTCCCGGGCCGCCACACCCGGGCCGCCACGCCCGGGCCGCTTTCCCTGACCCTTGACTGCCCTCGCCGGCCCCCCCTCCGTCCCCTCGTTGGCCCCTCGCCGGCCCCTCGCCGCCGGCGCCCCCGTGGGGTCCCCATGCGGCAGCGATCCGCCGACCCTCCGGGGCCTCACCCGCGGGCCCTATGTGCACTGGAGATGCCTAACGGCCAAGCAGGCCCCCGTCCCGGATCGTTCCTGTCCGAGATGTGCCCCCACGGACACACTTCGGCCATGGAAGGGCTCGGAAACGGCCCGCCGGCCGCCATCGGCCCCCCTTCTTGTCCGTTAGTTATCCCGAGTGAAAGCGGCGACCACACCCGAGCCCCGTAACCCCCGAACAACCTGCCGGTAAGCCCTCCCCGGCACCATGGCGGCGTGTCAACCAGGGACCGCCCCCTCTACGAGGCGTGGAGGCTCGCGACCTGGCAGCTGCTGGAGGCT
>CAYVLM010000041.1:0-10465 GCA_964452225.1 uncultured Steroidobacteraceae bacterium
CCGCGAGGCGGCCAGCGACGACGACGGACGCCCCTACTCGGAGAGCGGCTGGTACCCGCCGCGCCGGCCGAACGTGCTCGACACCTCGGTCGTCTCGGTCAGGCACGAGGGGTGGGAGCAGAAGCGCTACGGAGGAGCGGCCGGCTCGCCCGGCTCGCCCGGCTCGCCGCCGGGGAAGTCGCCGGGGATGCCGCCGGGGAAGTCGCCGGGGATGCCGTTGGCCGCCTCGCTGGACGTCCCCGCGCCCCGCGACAACGGCGCGCCGGGGCCGTGGAGCGATCCGCCCACCGTGCTGGATCGCGCGAGCGGCGAGCGGCCGCACGTTCGCGTCGATCCGGAGAGCGGGATGCTGGTCGAGGAGCGCCGCCGCCCTTCGGTGATCCGCGAACGTGCCGCGCTTGGGCCGGAGCCGGTGGGGCCGAAAAATGGCCAAATGCTCACCCACGGAACGCAAGGGCGGAAGGCGGAGGTCAACAGGCCCGATGTCGACCCGAAAACCTATGCAAATCTGTGTCTGGCGGCCGATCAGGAGCCTCAGGCTCTACCTAACGTTCCCGGGGTGGGCATCTGGCAGAAAACCGGCCCGAACGATCCCGGCGGCGATGGCGCAGACGGATCAGCAGGGGACGGGGACGGCCCGGCCCGCCTGCACGCCGCGCCGCGCAACCGGTGGCAGTGGCTGCTGGCTCTGTGCGCCGAGATCGACGGCTTCCCGCGCCACCTGGGGATCCACGTGGGCGGGATGCTGGTGACCCGCACGCCGCTCATCGACCTGGTGCCCGTCGAGCGCGCCTCCATGCCCGGCCGGGTGGTGACCGAGTTTGACAAGGAGGACGTGGAGGCGCTGGGCCTGGTGAAGATCGACCTCCTCTCCCTGCGGACCCTGGGCGTGGTGAGCGACGTCCTCGACCGGGTGGAGCGCGACACCGGCCAGCGCCCCGACCTCGACGCCCTCCCCCACGACGACCCCGAGGTCTTCGCCACCATCCGCACCGCCGACACGGTGGGCATCTTCCAGATCGAGTCCCGCGCCCAGATGCAGGCGCTTCCCAAGGCGCGACCGGAGCGTTTCGAGGACCTGGTGGTCCAGGTGGCGATCATTCGCCCCGGCCCGATCCAGGGCAACGCCGTCCACCCCTACCTCCGAAGACGCGCCGGCACCGAGCCGGTGACCTACCTCCACCCGAGCCTGCAGCCGATTCTCTCCGACACCCTGGGCGTGATCCTCTACCAGGAGCAGGTGATGCAGATCGCCATTGCCGTCTGCGGCTACTCCGCGACGGAGGCGGACATCTTCCGCAAGGCCATGGGTTCCCATCGCAGCCACGCCAAGATGCAGGCCGAGCGTGACCGCTTCGTGACAGGCGCCATGCGCACCGGCCTCACGGAGCCCGATGCGGAGGAGCTCTTCCGCCGCTGCAGCGCCTTCGCCGAGTTCGGCTTCGCCCGGGCCCACGCGGCGGCCTTCGCCAGGATCACCTACGACACCGCCTGGCTCCGGCTCCACTACCCGGTCCACTACCTGGCCGGCCTGCTCAACAACCAGCCGATGGGCTTCTACTCGCCCTCCGTCCTGGTGGGCGACGCGAAGCGCCACGGGGTGCGGGTGCTTCCGGTGGACGTCAACGCCTCGGCCTGGGAGCACGACGTGGAGCGGATCGGCGACTCGGGCGATCCGCGCCGGGACTACGCCCTGCGCCTGGGGCTGCGCCAGGTCAAGGGCATCGACGAGGCGATGCGCGAGCGGCTGGAGGCGGAGCGCGCCATCGGTCCGTACACGGGCGTGCGCGACTTCGTGGCGCGGACCGGCCTTGGCGAGCAGGTGGTCGAGCGGCTGATCGCCATCGGTGCCTTCGACTGGACCGATGTCGCCCGCCGCGAGCTGCTCTGGCAGCTCCGCACCACCCTGGCCGATGCCGACCCTGCCCGCCCCGCGCTGGGGCTCACCGACGACGCGCAGCGCGCGCTGGGCGCCTCCCTCCCGCCCATGACCTTCGCCGAGCGCATCGCCGCCGACTACCGGGAGCTGGGCCTGTCGCCCACCGCCCACCCGGTGGAGCTCTTCCGGGAGCGCATCCGCCGCCGCGGGGTGCTGACCATCGCCGAGGCGGGGCGCCGCGGGGACCGCTCGCCGGTCCGGATGGCGGGGCTGGCTGTCAGCATCCAGCACCCCATGACCGCCAAGAACTTCGTCTTCATCGCCCTGGAGGACGAGACCGGGATGATCAACGTCACCGTCCGGCCGCAGGTCTACACCGCCCACCGGGCGCTGCTGCACCGCCACCCGCTGCTGGTCATCGACGGGACGCTCCAGGTGGAGGGGGAGGTGCTCAACGTCGTCGCCCGCCGGATCCGCCCCGTCGACGCCGTGGTCGCCGAAGCGCCGCCACCGACCGGCCGTCGCCGCCGGACCGCCATCGACCTGGCCAGGCAGCAGCGGATGTTCCGCTGAGCGGCAGCCGATCCATGGCCAGCGGGCCGGGCCGATGTGAGCTACCCTGCGCCGATGGCGGAGGGCACCCCGAGCGGTCGCACGCGCAACGAGCGGCTGCTCCTGATCAGCATTGGCGCCTACGCGGTCTTCGTCGTGGTGCTGATGATCGTCCGCGGCCTCTCCATCACCCCCGACGTGCTGGCGGTCGCCTTCGCGCTCGTGGCGCTCTTCCTGGGGCGGGGCCTCCTCTTCCTGCGCGACTGGATCCCGTTCGTGGCCATCTTCCTGGCCTACGAGCTGATGCGCGGCATCGCCGACAACGCGGGATTCCCGGTGCACATGACCGACATCATCGCCATCGAGCGGGCGATCAGCTTCGGCCACCTCCCCACCGAGATCCTGCAGAGCACGTTCGACCCGACCGGGAGGGTCGACGGATGGACGATCCTGGCCACGATCGTCTACATGCTCCACTTCGTCCTGCCCATCGCGACCGCCTTCATCCTGTGGCTGACGAAGCGCGAGATCTTCTACCGCTACGTCACCGCCTTCATCGTGCTGAACATGACCGGCTTCGTCACCTTCCTGCTGCTACCGGTGGCGCCGCCGTGGATGGCGGCGCAGGCGGGCGCCCTCAACGGCGCCAACGGGCTGCCCGCGGTCCACTACCTCAAGCCGGAGGCGTTCGCGGTGCTCGCCAACGCGCTCGGCTTCAATGGCCACGACCTGTACACCTATGTCTTCTATCACGTGAACCCGAACGGGGTCGCCGCCTTCCCGTCGCTCCACGCCGGCTACCCGTTCCTCTCGTTCCTGGTCCTGCGCTATGCCTACGGGCGCATCGGCTGGCTGGCCTTCGGCTACTTCCTGCTGGCGAGCTTCAGCATCGTCCTGACCGGAGACCACTGGCTCGTGGACGTCATCGGCGGGGTCATCTACGCCGCGGTGGCGTACCTGTTCGTGGCCCGTCCTCCGCGCTGGCTGCGCACCGCCAGCGGATGGCTCTCCCGTGACCGCGCTCCCGAGCCTGCGGTCTAGTCCCGCGCTCTCCTGGGTCCGGACCGAGGACGTCGCCCTCGCCGGCTGGTCGGTGGCGCTGCCCGCGGTCGCCGGCTGGGTCGGGGCAACCGGCTCCGACCTGGCCGGTGGCACCTCGCCCCTGGTCGGCCTCCTCCAGCTGCTGGCGGTGATCGGAGCCTTCGCCGCGCTCCTCACCCGCCCGCCCGATCAGCCGACGGTCCGCCTCGGCAGCGTGGACGCGCCCCGATGGGTGATCTGCGGACCGCTCGTGGGCGGGCTCGCCTTCGCGTCCGAGGGTGCCGCCACCAACCTGGGACTCGGGTCGGGCGACTGGATCATCGGGCTCAGCTTCCTGGCCATCCTGGTGGGAACCATGGCCGCCGATCATCTTCCCGTGGTGGCGGCTCCGCTGCGGCGCCTCTTCGTGGTGCCGTTCATCCTCATCAGCGCCGCCTACTTCAACGCGTTCGCCGGCACGTTCCTCGGCTCCCTCGACATCGGCCAGCTGCTGGCGAGCTCACCGGCAGCCGGTACCGGTTTCGGCCTCACCCTGCTGGTCCTCCTGGTCGGGGCCATGGCGGCCTTCTACGCCATGTTCGTGGTCGCGCCCCGCGAGCTCGCGGATCCGGAGGATCACGGCCTGCGCTGGGTGCTGCGCTTCGCGCTCTTCCTCGCCTCGAGCCTGGCGGGGATCGGGTGGCTGGGGGCCGTCGGCAGCTGATCCGATTGCCCGCCGGTCTCAGCCGGTGGCCTAGGCCGGAGCGCCCAGGATGGCCGGCAGCAGCGTGCCGAAGAAGTAGCCGGCCACGCCGGCGAACGCGCCGAGCGCCAGGATCTCCAGGCCGGAGCGCAGCCAGCCACGCTGGGTCCAGCGCGACTTGATCACCCCGATCCCGAACAGGACGGTCCCCGCGGCGACCAGGCTGACGACGATCCCGCCGCCCACCGGCAGGAACAGGTAGGGGATCACCGGCACCGCGGCGCCCAGGCCGAACGCGATGCCCATCACCACCGCGCCCTGCGCCGGTGAGCCCTCCGCCTCTTCGCTGGTCAGGCCGAGCTCCTTCTCGACCATGGTCTTGAGCAGCACGTCGGGATGCCGGGCCATCACCCGTGCCACCTCCCGGGCCCGTTCCGCGGGAAGGCCGTCCTCCTCGAGCATGAACGCCATCTCCGCCTCCGCCTCGCCGGGCCGCTCGGCGACCTCGAGCCGCTCGCCAGCGATCTGGGCGTCGAAGATTTCCTTCTGGCTCTTGCTCGACATGTACTCGCCGGCCGCCATGCTGAAGATCCCCGCCAGACCGGACGCGATCCCGGCGATCAGCACCGGGAGGCGATCAGCGGAGGCTCCGGCCACCGTGCTCGCCACGGCCACCGTGCTCACCAGGCCGTCCTGGGCGCCGAAGACCGCCTCGCGGATCTCCCCGAGGAGGCTCGCCCGGTGGCGCTCATCGGCGAGATGGCTCGTCAGCCAGCCCCGGTCGAAGGCGCTCGCGGGCAGCTCCGCCCTGGCCGACTCGTCGTCGAGGGGGTGGCTCTGCGCTCGGCTGCTCACGGGCCGATGCTAGCCGACCCACGCGCGCCGCGCGTCCATGCGGGGGAACCCGAGCGTCAGCGGTGGCGTCTTGAGGACACGGACAGCTCGCAGCTCGAGTGAGGTACGAATCCCATGGGACCCATCCGGCACCCTCGACGCGCCACCGCGCTGGTCTCCCTCCTGGTCCTTGTCGCCGGTGTGGTCGTGGCCTGCGCCTCGGGCGCCGGGGCCGGGTCCACGGCCCAGAACGGCTACGCGGGCGTGGCCGGTGCCGACCTTGCCTCGACCGGGGACACGTCGAAGGCGGACGCTCCCGCTCCGGCAGCCAGCTCCGGGCCCGGTCAGGCCCAGCTGACCCAGTACCAGCAGCAGATCGTCAAGACCGGCGAGATCACGCTCCAGGTGAGCAAGGTGGCCGATGCCTCCAGCCAGGTTCGGACCCTGGCGGCGACCCTGGGCGGCTACGTGGGCGGCTCGCAGGCCGGGACGCTGGAACAGTCCGCCACGCTCACCCTGCGGATCCCGGCGGCACGCTTCGACGACGCCATCAGCCGCCTCCACGAGATCGGCGACAAGGTGCTCAGCGAGTCGACGCGCGAGGAGGACGTCACCGCTGCGGTCGTCGACCTGGACGCGCGCCTCAAGAACCTGCAGGCCTCCGAGGTCCAGTACCGGACCCTGATGGCCAAGGCGGCGAAGATCGACGACATCCTGGCCGTGCAGTCCCGCCTGGACGACGTCCAGGGCCAGATCGAGGAGCTGTCCGCCCAGCTGAAGCAGCTCACCGACCAGGCGGCCCTCTCCACGCTGACGGTCACCCTTCAGCCGGCGCCCCAGCCGATCACCGAGGTGCAGTCGGCCTGGGACCCGGGTTCGACCCTCTCCCAGGCGGTCAGCGCGCTGCTGGCGGTCGGCCAGGCGCTGCTCACCGGGGCGATCTGGCTCGCCATCGTGGGGTTGCCGATCCTCATCGTCGTGGCGATCCTGATCCTGATGCTCGTTCGCCTGGGACTGCTGCGGCGACCCGCGCGGCCGGTGGCGCCGGCGAGCCCCGAGGGCTGAGGGCGGCGGCTACCGGTCTCCGGCGAACCGCCAGGCGAGCGGAAGCAGCCCGGCCGCGGCGACCGCCTTCAGCGCGTCCCAGGGGATGAAGACCAGCGCGCCCCGGTCCACTGCGGTGGCCGGGGGCATCCCGCCCACGAGTGCCAGGACAGGGACGCCGACGGCGTAGATGAGCAGCGTGCCGGCGACCATCAGGGCAGCGGTCCCGATCGGCGTTCGGTCCCATCGGCGCTGGGCGAGCCAGCCGACCAGCGCGCCGGCGAGGATGAATCCGAGCAGGTAGCCGCCGGTGACGCCCAGCAGCCGCGCCAGCCCGTGCGCGCCGTCCGCGTATACCGGCAGGCCCACCACGCCGGCGAGGACGTAGAGGGCCATGGAGGAAGCCCCGCGGCGGAGGCCCAGGGCCGTGCCGACCAGGAGCACGGCGCCGGTCTGCAGCGTGTAGGGGACGCTCGTCCACGGGGCGGTGAAGCTGACCTGCGCGGCGAGCGCGGTCAGCGCCGCGCCGGCCACCACCAGCACGGTGTCCCGGACGACGGGATGCACCCGCGAGCCGGGAACGGCGTCGGCGAGGGTCAGCGGGCGAACGGTCGCGGTGCGGATGCTCATGGATCTCCCCGTCCGGGTGCGGCTGTGGAGGCCGATTCTACCCACCGTCGCTGCGCTAGACTGTGCCCGGTCCTTTAAGGCCGGCACCGTGATGCCGGAAAGGAGCGAGATGGCGACCGCGACACGAACCGATACCCAGACGCCTGCCACAGCTCCGCGGCCGGCGTCGTTTCTTGCCCGCCCGACCCCGGAGGAGCCGATGGCGCCGCGGCCCGGCGTGCTGGCCCTCGAAGGCGGGATCGTCCATCGGGGCGTCCTGCGGGGAGCGCCGGTGGCGGCCGACGGCGACCTGATCTTCACCACCGCGGCGACCGGCTGGGGCGAGATCCTGACCGATCCCTCGTACGCGGGCCAGATCGTGGTGCTGACCCACCCGATGGCGGGGAACTACCGGATTGCCGCCGCCGAGCTGGAGTCCGTGCGCGTGCATGCGCGGGCCCTGGTCGTGAGCCGCCTCGTGACGCCGCCACCGGGGCCGGGCCTCTCGCTCGAGGAGCTGCTCGCCGATGCCGGCATCCCGGCCATCACGGGCGTCGACACCCGGGCCATCACCCTCGAGCTTCGCCGCGGCGCCGACCGCCGCGCCGTCATCCGCCCAGGATCGGCGACCGACGCCGAGGCGGTGGCCGATGCCCGGGCCAGCCAGCGCTGGGAGGCGGTCGACCACGTCGCCTCGGTGACCACCGCGGAGCCGTACGACCTCGAGGCGGTCGGGGAGCAGCGTGGCCGGGTCGTGCTGGTCGACTACGGCGTGAAGCGCTCGCTCCTCGCCGCGCTCACCGGACGCGGGCTGGCGGTGCGGGTCCTGCCGCACGACGCGTCGGCGGACGCGGTCGCCGCGCAGCGGCCCGACCTCGTCGTCCTCTCGCCCGGGCCCGGTGACCCGGCGCGCATGGCGCCCCAGATCGCCGTGGTGCGGCGTCTCGCCGCGGCCGCCCTCCACGGTGGCGCCCCGATCCTTGGCATCTGCCTGGGGCACCAGCTCCTCGCGCTGGCGACCGGGGCCCGGACCCGGCGCCTGGGGGTCGGCCACCACGGCGGGAACCACGCCGTCATCGAGCTGGCCACGGGGAGGGTCGACATCGGCGCCCACAACCACGAGGTGGCGGTGCTCGACGATCCGGCCCTCGCCGCAGCGGGGTACGCGGTGAGCCACCGCGACCTGAACGATGCGACGGTGGAGGGCCTGGCCCACGGGTCGGGGCGGATCGCATCGGTCCAGTTCCATCCGGAGGGAGCCCCGGGCCCCATCGACGCCGCGCGCGTCTTCGATCTTGCCGCGGCCCGCGCCCTCACCACCTCGGGCTTCACCGCTCCCACCCCATGAGCGACCTGCGGCGGGTGCTGGTGATCGGCTCCGGGCCGATCGTCATCGGGCAGGCGGCCGAGTTCGACTACGCGGGCGTCCAGGCCTGCCTGGCCCTCCGCGGAGAGGGGATCGAGACGGTCCTGGTCAACTCCAATCCCGCCACGGTCATGACCGATCCCGACGTGGGCGGGACCGTGCTCATCGGGGCGCTGACGGTCGAGAATCTGACCCGCGTCATCGAAGAGCATCGACCGGATGCCCTCCTGCCGACGCTGGGCGGGCAGACCGGGCTGAACCTGGCGGTGGCGCTCGACGACGCGGGCGTCCTCGACCGATGCGGCGTGCGCGTCCTTGGCACCCCCCTGGCGGCGGTCCGCGCCGCCGAGGACCGCGGCGGGTTCCGGTCGCTGGTGACCGGGATCGGCGAGCCGATCCCGGAGTCCGCGGTGATCGAGTCGGTCGCGGACGGGATGCGCTTCGTGGAGGCGCTCCGCTCGCCGGTGGTGATTCGGCCGGCGTTCACGCTGGGCGGTGGCGGCGGCGGCTTCGCCTTCACCCCGGAGCAGGCGCGGGAGCGGATCGCCAACGGGCTGGCGGTGAGCCCCATCGGCCAGGTCCTCGTGGAACGCAGCCTGCTCGGCTGGAAGGAGATCGAGTTCGAGGTCCTGCGCGACGCGGCGGACACCACGATCTCGATCTGCGGCATGGAGAACCTGGACCCCATGGGGGTGCACACCGGCGACTCGATCGTGGTGGCGCCCATCCAGACCCTGCCCGACCCGCTCGTCCAGTCCCTGCGTCGCTGCGCGCTGAAGATCGTGCGGGCCCTGAAGCTCGAGGGTGGCTGCAACGTCCAGCTCGCTGTCTCCCCGCAGCACGACGACTACCGGGTCATCGAGGTGAACCCCCGGGTGAGCCGCTCGTCCGCGCTGGCGAGCAAGGCGACCGGCTACCCGATCGCACGGGTCGCGGCCCTGATCGCGCTCGGCAAGCGGCTCGACGAGATGCCGAACCCCGCCACCGGCGGCGGCTCGGCCGCCTTCGAGCCGGCGGTGGACTACGTCGTCGTCAAGCTGCCGCGCTGGCCCTTCGACAAGTTCCCGGCCGCCGACCGCTCGCTGGGGGTCCAGATGAAGGCCACCGGCGAGGCGATGGCGATCGACCGGGAGTTCGGCCCCGCGATGCTCAAGGCGGTGCGCTCGCTCGAGCCCCGCGGCCGCGGCTGGCTCTGGGAGGATCCCGCATGGGGCCTGGACGACGGACCCCCCGACGACCCCGAAGCGTTCCTGGCCGCCTCCGACACGCGCCTCTGGCGCCTGGTCGCGCTGCTGCGCCACGGCTACGCCGATGCCGCCGCGCTCGCGCGCCTCACCGGGATCGCGCCGTGGTTCACGGAGCGGCTCGCCGAGCTGGTCGAGACCGAACGCGGCCTCGACGGCATGCCGCTGGCCGAGGCCAAGCTCGCGGGGTTCGGGGACGCGGAGATCGCCGCGCTCTCCGGCGTGCCTCCGGCCGCGATCCGGCGGGCACGGGTCCGGGCCCGGATCTTCCCCTCCTACCGGCGGGTCGACACCTGCGCCGGCGAGTTCCCGGCCGAGACACCGTACTTCTACAGCTCCTACGCGCTCCCTGAGGTGCCGCCGCCGGCCGAGCGGCGCAGCGTCATCGTGGTGGGCTCGGGCCCGATCCGCATCGGCCAGGGGATCGAGTTCGACTACTGCTCCGTGCGCGCAGCCTGGGCCATCCGCCGGCTCGGGTACGACGCGGTGGTCATCAACAACAACCCCGAGACGGTCTCCACCGACTACGACGCCTGCAGCCGCCTCTACTTCGAGCCGCTCGACACGGAGAGCGTCCTCGACGTGATCGACCACGAGCGGGCGCTGACCGGCGAACCCCCGATCGTTGTGCTCACCTTCGGCGGCCAGACGGCCATCGACCTCGCCAAGGACCTCGCCTACGCGAACGTGCCGATCGCCGGGCTGACCGCCGAGGCGATCGAGACCACCGAGGATCGCGAGCGGTTCGCCCACCTCCTCGACGAGCTGGGCCTCGAGGGCCCGCGCGGCCAGCTGGCGACCGATGCCGTGGGTCTGCGGGCCGCGATCGAGGCGCTTGGGCTGCCGGTGATCGTGCGCCCCTCCTGGGTGATCGGGGGCCGCGGGATCGCGGTCCTCCGCTCCGAGGGCGACGTGGCGGCCTACCTCGCCTCCGGGGTCGGCTGGCCGCTCCGCGTCGACGAGCTGGTGCCTGGCGTCGAGCTCGACGTTGACGCGATCAGCGACGGGGTCGCATGGTGCGTTCCCGGGATCCTCGAGCAGCTCGATCCGCCGGGGATCCATTCAGGGGACAGCGTCGCCGTCCTGCCGCCCCAGGCGGTGCGACGGGAGGTCCAGGAGCGGGCGGCCGAGGCGGCCGGGCGGATCGCGGTGGCGATAGGGGTCCGCGGGATCCTGAACGTGCAGATGATCGCCGCCGCGGACGGCCGGATCGG
>CAYVLM010000042.1:0-5918 GCA_964452225.1 uncultured Steroidobacteraceae bacterium
CAACACCGTGAACGCCACGGTCCAGGCCAACGTGACCGATGCGCTGCGCGGCCGGGTGATGGCCCTCTACGTCATGGTCTTCGCCGGCACCTCGCCCATTGGCGGGATCTTCGCCGGCGCCGTGGCCGAGCGCTGGGACTCGCCGGCCGCGTTCCTCGCCGGCGGAGTCATCTCGCTGGCGGGCGTCGCGCTCGTCGCCTGGCGATGGCGGGTCGCCGCCCGGGCCGGGCGCCTGGGGGTGACGCGCATCGGCCAGACGGTCGAGGTGGACGACGAGCCGATGGAGCCCTTCCCGCAGGTGACGCCCGCCAAGGAGCGCATGCCCTGATCGCGTCCAGTGCTCCCGTGCGGGAGGGAGTGAAGGTTCCGGGCTTGCCGGGTGTCGTCTTATAGAGATACGCCCGAGTGGTCTCCGCCGTGACCGACAATCCCATCGCCCGCTCCCTCGAGGTGGCCAAGGCCGACCTGTTCCGCAGGCTGGCCGCCGAGCACCTCGACGAGAGCTACCGGCTTGCGCGGGCGATCCTCCGCGACCCCGCGGAGGCGGAGGACGCGACGCACGACGCCTTCGTTCGCGCATGGCGCCGATGGTCCACGCTGCGGGACGTCGAACGCTTCGACGCATGGTTCGGGCGCATCCTGGTCAACACCTGCCGCAATCGCCTGCGCTACTCGGCGCGGCACCGCCACCAGGACCTGTCCACGGATCTCGCAAACCAGGTCAGGGCGGGCGCAGACCCGTTCCGCCCGGTCGACGATCGCGACCTCCTTCGATCCGCGCTCTCCCAGCTGTCGCCGGATCACCAGGTCGTGGTGGCGCTTCGCTTCTTCGCCGACCTTCCGATTCGTGAGATCGCCGCCCGCCTGGGAATTCGGGAGGGGACCGCTCACTCACGACTCCACTACGCCCTCGAACACTTGCGCCAGGCGCTCGGGGAGCACGATCAGCCAGGAGCCACCGATGACTGACCACGATTTCGAGCAGCGCCTGCGCGATTTCTACCGTGGTGAGGTAGGGCCCGATGGTGCTCCGGAGCACCTGCGCCTGCGGGTGCAGGAGGTCTCGAACGTCGGGGCCGGGCGCAGCGCGGATCGCAGGTGGATCGTCCTCGTGGCGGCGGCACTCCTGGTGGCGCTCGTTGCAGGGACGGCCATCGCGGTGGGCACCGGGCTCCTGCGGCCACCGTGGCTGCCGCCACAGCCTCCTCGCCCGTACGTGCTCGAACCGCGATACTTCACCACGGCACAGTCCCTCGAGGGCTGTGGCACGCTCGATCCCGGACCATTCCTGCTCCACGCCATGTCGGAGACCGAGGTCGCCGGGCAGCCGACCGGCTTTTCCAACCTGGTTGCCTATGACGATGGCTGGGTTGTCGTAGCGCCCACGCCCAACGCCCCCTGGTTGCATCGCCAGCTGACCGGTGAGGGACTGCAGCAGCTGCGGGATGCGCTCATCGATCCCCGACTGGCAGCCTGCCGAACCTACGATGCCGGAGGCGGTGCGTCACTTGTGCTGTGGGCCCAGTCGGGAACCGGCGTCTACAAGCTGACCGTTGGGCATCCTGGCATTGCGACCGTGGAGATGCACGTCACCACGCCGGACCAGGCCGACGCGGTGGCTGCGCTCCAGACGCTCCTGGCCGATCCCGACCTGGGACTGCCGGCGAGCGCGTGGGCGGACGAAGCCTGGAGCACCTACGCACCGGAACAGTGGGTTCTCCAGATGGACTTCACGGAGGGGCCAGGCCCCGCGCTCGACGACAGCGTCCAGCTGCCGGACGGCACGCCGGTGCGCGACCTGGGCCAGGACGACCCGACGGCCACCGAACGCGGCATCACCTCCGCTCGATGCGCCACCCTGGACGCAAGCCGGGCAGCGACGGTCCGCGACCTGCTGACCAGCGTGGCCGGGCCAATCGATACGAGCGGGACCTGGGAGTTCAGCAACGCGGGGGTGATGCTCTATCCGATCCTGCCGCGGGTGGACGGCTGCGCGATCCCCGAGCCCGCCCCGAGCGCGTCCCCTGCAGCCGGCGGGCTGTCCGGTCCATCGGGCACCGATGCCTGTGCCTACCTGTCGGCCGATGCGATCCCCGCTGCGCTCGACAAAGCCGGTGTCACGTGGTCATCGAGAGCCGGCTCGCTCGGCGACTGGAGCATGTGCGGCTACGGGCTTCCTTTCGGCTCCGGGGGACCAGGCGGCGGCGCGGTGTACGTTTCGCGGCAGGCCCTGGGTGACGATCCGACCCCCAGCGTGGCAGCCATCTTTGGCACGGACGGCTACACGACCGAGCAGATCGCCGGGCACCGGGTCTTCCTGAACCGGTGCGAGCCGGAGAACACGGGGGACACCTGCACCGTAGCGATGGCGATCCCGCTCGGACACGACTTCGTCCTGATCACGTGGAGCACCGAATCGCCGACCGACCTTCGGGCCCTGGCGAAGGTGGTGATCAGCAGCTGGACGGGCTGAGGCGCGATGAAGGTTTCCCGTGGCTGGGGTGTCAGGCCTATCCGGGGCGGACGGTGCGATGCCGCGAGCGGGGGATTGATCGCCCATGCGCCGCCCGCCCCTGACCAAGACGAGGGGGAGCTTCCGTCAGGGCCGAGCGCGGAACGCGCATTGCTGCCGGCGTGACCCGCGACCCGACGCAGTCTCCCGTTTTCCTGGGCGGGTCGAACGTCCAGGTGGCCACGTATCACACGGCCGAGGGATGCTATGGAACCGGCTTCGCCCAGCGGCTCGACACGCCCGCCGAGCAGGCGTTCCTGGCCCCGTTCATCATCTCGTAGCAGGGGACGTCAGCCCGGGACGGTAACCTCGACCACCTCGGCGCCGAGCGCGGCCACTAGGTCCGCCGGCGCCAGGTGGATGTTCACGCCGCGGATCCCGCCGCCGATGGAGACGACCGGCTGGGCCGCGGCAGTTGCGTCGAGGATCACGGGCCACGCCCGCGTCGATCCGAACGGGGTGATCGTGAAGCGGACGTAGCCGGTCGCGGCGTAGGCCTCGTCGGCATCGGGCAGGGAGAGGCGGCTCACGCCGAGGTGCGCCCGAAGCCTGTGCCAGTCGAAGCGGCGGCCGGCAGGGACCAGCACGAACACGTAGTCGTCCTCGCTCCGGCGCACAACGATGGTGCGCAGCAGGGCGTCGACCGGGATCTCCTGGAGCGCGGCGCTCTCCTCCGGGCTCTCCGGCGGCCTGGTGAGGACGATGCGGTGCGGAAGGCCGCTGGCGGCGACCGCTTCCACCGCAGGCGTTGTGGGTTCGATGCTTGCCATGGGTCGTCTCATTGTGATGGGCCAACGTCGTCCTCGCCATGACCGATGAACCCACCGCCCGCGGCGCCGGGGCGGCGGTCACTTCAGCGGGGGGATGTGCCGGGTCGGCGGGGTACCCCGCCGGCCCAGGGCTGTCGCAACGGTGATCGGAGCTAGGCAGGCACCACGTCGTACGGCAGCATCATCTCGTTGTCCTCGTGATCGAGGATGTGGCAGTGCCAGACGTAGCGCCCGGTGAACGGGGTCTCCACCCGATGGCCGAACGGGACCATCGGGGCGGCGTCCGGTCCGAACGGGACGCGGAACCTGGTCACCATCCCGGGATGTGCCTGGATGGTGTCCTTCCAGCCGACCTCGTAGCGCTGCAGTCGCGTGGGTCGCCCCGTCACGTAGCCGTCCGCCGACGGGAAGGGCCGCTGGCCGCCACCTACGTTTGAGGGATGGAGCTCATCGGTCCCGAAGACGTCGACGAGGTAGCGCTCGACGTCGATCGGCTGGCGGTCCAGGCCCTGGAACTGGATCAGGTGCAGGTGAATGGGGTGCGTGTCGGCCGTGAGGTTGACGATCTCCCAGTCCTCGACGGTGTTCACCACCGGCCGCTCAAGGTCGTCGGTGTCCCACGGGCGAGCGTTCAGCAGGGCCATGACCGGATCGTCGGTCTCCGGGTTGATGATCTCGGTGAGGAGCACCGTTCGCCGGGTCACGCCGCTCGATGGCAATGGAGCAAAGCCTCCCAGGTGGCGCGGGATCGGCCCCCGCCACCCCTTGGCGTGGCCGACGCGGAACTCGACCAGGTCGTCGATGGCGATCTCGGCCGGGCTCTCCACGAACTCCGGGAGTGGCAGGTTGGCGAGCCGGACCCGGGAGCCGGGCGGGTAATGCCCGAAGTTGACGAGCAGGTCGGCGCGCTCGCCCGGTGCCAGCACCACGCTGTCGAGCATCCTCGGTTGGTCCAGGTAGCCGCCATCGGTTCCGACCTGAAGGAAGTGGCCGTGCGGGTCCAGTGCCAGGTTGTAGAAACGCGAGCTCGATCCGTTGAGCAGCCGGAACCGGTACCAGCCACGGGCGACCTCAAGGTGGGGCCAGATCGCACCGTTGATCACCGCGAGGTCCCCGAAGAACTCCGGTTCCCAGGGGTTGGGGTAAGCAAGCGGGTTGGTTCCCGTCAGGAGGTCGATCGAAAGGCGCTTGTCCTGCAGGACCAGCGGGATCTCGAAGTTGCCGCCCGGCAGGCTGGCGTCCATGGCTCCCCGGAGCAGGTAGAAGCCGGCGAGCCCGGCGTAGACGTTGAGGCGGGTGATGCCGAGGGCATGGTCGTGGTACCAGAGCGTGGCCGCCTCCTGGTCGTTCACGTACCGATACAGGTGGTCGGTGCTCGGCAGGAAGGTGTCCTCCGGATAGCCGTCGGAGGCACGCTCGGTGTATCCCCCGTGCAGGTGCAGGGAGGTGCGCGGGTAGAGCGCATCGTTCACGCCCGGAGCGTTCGGCCCGTGAAGGGTTGTGTCAACGCCCAGCAGGTGCGGGCCGAGCCGGTTGCGGGCGGAAAACACGACGGGCACGCCCTCGCCCGCCTCGACCGTCGGTCCCAGGTAGGACGCTCCGCCGTAGCCCCAGGTCGGCGTCAGCCCCAGCTGGCTGTGGAACCGATGCAGGCCGGGAGCCATGGCGAGCCCGTTCGTCGCCAGCTCGGCGGTCGACCAGATCGGCGGGACGGGGAGCGGATCGATGAACCTGGTCAGGCTGCCGGGATCGACCATCGGCGGCGGCAGTTCGTCGCCGAAGGCGCGCCAGGGGCGGGCCCATGGCAGAGAGAGCGCCTGCGGCGATCAGGCCGGATTTGAGGAGATGTCGACGGGTAACGGGCTGGCTCCAGCGCATGACGTCCCTCCAAACGGCGAACGATCGTTCCCGAAAGAGGGCAGCGCTCTGCAGCGCATGCGGAGACGTTCTCGCCGCCTGTGTCCATGCGCGTGGACCAGGCGTTCGCCGATCAGTTGTGGTCGCAAGTCTGCGGTCGCGGTCGTGCCTCTCGCGAGGGCCACTCGGACCCGAATCTCGTGGGCCATACCGCACTCGCCTGGCGGCCGGGTCCGCCTACCAGTGCTCGGTGCGCACGACCCGATCCAGCGGAAGGCGGCCCCCCGCGCGATTCGGTCGCGTCAGCTCCGAGGGATCGGCCGGGTACCCGAAGGAGAGGAGGAAGTCGCATTGCTGATCGCCCGGCAGCTCGAGCAGGCGGCTTGCGAGGGCCGAGTCGTACACGGTGGCCGGGACGCTGCCGACGCCGAGCTCCCAGGCGGCCAGGACCATGTTCTGCGCCGCACGTCCAAGGTCCCACATGATGGAGAGCAGCTTCTGACCCTCGGCCACCGGGCGGACCAGGGCAACGGCCGCCGCCGCTCCCGCCAGGTGACCGGCAAAGGAGCCGACCTTCGCCAGCTCGCGCAGGCGCTCGGGATCCTGCACGGCGATGAAGGCCCAGCGTTGCTCGTTCTTGGAGCTGCCGGTCCGGCGTCCGGCATTGAGGATCTGATCGAGGTGCCCGGGCTCGAGCGGCCGCTCAGCGAAGCGCCGCAACACTCGAACCGTGTTGATCGCGTGCCAGGTTTCCATGCAGTGATCATGGATCAATCCGC
>CAYVLM010000042.1:5928-7224 GCA_964452225.1 uncultured Steroidobacteraceae bacterium
TCGCGGCCCGTGCATCGGCGCGCACCGCCTGCTGGGCGTCGCCCGCGCGGGCGAGATCCTCCAGGCGGCGCAGGTGACGCACCGGTGAGATGACGATCCAGAGCGGCGCGGCAGCCACGCCGATGGCGCCGACCAGGAGGGCCGTCCGCAGCCCGAAGGCCTCGCCGATGGCGCCCCCGAGCAGCGCGCCGACCGGGATGACGCCGTAGCCCAGGGTGCGGTAGCTGGCGTTCATCCTGGCCAGGAGCCGGTCGGGTGTCACGGCCTGGCGGGTGGTGATGACGTGGATGACGGTGATCGCCACGAACGCACCGGCGATGGCGAGGACCGCCGCGATGACGATCGCGGCGACGAGCGGTGGTCCTCCGACGAACGGGATCACCAGGTACACGGAGCAGGCAATTGACCACCGCGGCCAGGATGGTGGTGCCCAGCCCCAGCCGGTCGGCGATCCGGCCCGCGATGGCCGAGCCGGCAAGCGAGCCGGTCGCCCCCACCGCGAAGACCGCCCCCACCGCGCCAGGCTCCAGCCCGAGCTCTCGCGTGAGAAAGAGCAGGAAGGCCGCAGGCGAAAGACAGCTACGTGCACGCCGTGACGACCCAGGGTCCGTTCGTCCTCTATTCGGCAACTGCCGGTGACCAGGGGTTCAACATCCTCTGGCTGACCGGTGACGGTCTGATCCAGTACTCCTGGGACATCCGTGCCCCGATCACCACGGGTGGCTGACGGAGCCAGCCATCCGGCAATGGCATCTGACGAGGGGCAGGCCGCCGGCCTGCCCCTCCTAGGCGTCCTCGACCGCGATGCGGATTCGCTTGTTGATCCGGCCCTTGGACTCGTAGCCGGTGACGCGGACGCGACCGATCTCGCCGGTGTGGGCGACGTGCGTGCCGCCATCGGCCTGGAGGTCGAGGCCCACGATCTCGATGGTCCGCACCTCGGTGATCCCCGCCGGCAGGAGGTTGATCTTGGTTCGGATCAGGTCCGGGATCTTGAACGCCTCTGCCCGCGGCAGGGTGGCGACCCGGATCTCGTGGTCGGCGGCGATCTCCTCGTTGACCCGCCGCTCGATCTCTGCCACCAGGTCGGCGTGCATGGTTTCGAACTCGAAGTCCATCCGCCCGCTGAGAGGTTCCATGTTGCCGCCCGTGACCTGCGCGCCGTGGTCCTTCCACACCACGCCGCACAGGACATGGAGCGCGGAGTGGGTGCGCATGAGCCGATGGCGCCGCTCCCAGTCGATCTCCGCCGTGACGGCATCGCCCACCGCCGGCAGCGAGCCGTTCGCGCCGGGC
>CAYVLM010000042.1:7234-7838 GCA_964452225.1 uncultured Steroidobacteraceae bacterium
GTGGACGATGTCGCCGCCCGCCTTGCGGGCGCCGGTGACGGTCCAGGTAGCGCCGCCATCGTTCCGCAGCCAGCCTGAGTCCGCCGGCTGGCCGCCCCCGCCGGGGTAGAAGACGGTCCGGTCCAGCACCACCCCCTCGGGGGAGCTGGCAGTGACGGTGGCCGTGCAGGTGCGCGCGTACGCGTCGATGGCCGCGATGCTCTCGGTCATGGGGGGAGCGTACACGCCCGCATGCGTGCCCGTCGCCCTGTGGCCTTCATCCTGCCGACGCGCCGCTCCGCCGATCCCCGAGTGTTCCCCCGTACGCTGGCCCCCTCCGCTCCCACCCGTGCGCCGCCCCTGCGATCCCACCCGTGCGCCGCCCCTGCGATCCCACCCTCGCCGCTACCACCCCTGCTTGTGCCCCGATGGCGGAAGGGGCCGTTCCGCCTCGCCGCTACCACCCCTGCTTGTGCCCCGATGGCGCAGACGGTCTTGCGCCTCGCCGCTACCACCCCTGCTTGTGCCCCGATGGCGGAAGGGGCGTTCTGCCTCGCCGCTACCACCCCCGCTTGTGCCCCGATGGCGCAGACGGTCTTGCGCCTCGCCGCTACCACCCCTGCTT
>CAYVLM010000042.1:7938-10389 GCA_964452225.1 uncultured Steroidobacteraceae bacterium
GTGCCCCGATGGCGGAAGGGGCGTTCTGCCTCGTAGCCACCAGCGGGGCTGGTACACGCGGGATCAGCACCGGCAAGTCCCAACCCGAGTGCCGGCACGTGCTCGGGTACGATGCGCACCGCACTAGCCGAGGGACCCTCATGACCTTTGCCTCGCTCGTTGACGAGCTGCTCGCCGACTACTTCCGCTACTCACCGGTCCACGCCACCGAGCTCGGAAACCATGACCACGACGGGGCCTGGCCGGACCTGACCGAGGCCGGCCGCCAGGCACGCCTGGCCTTCTCGCGCGGCGCCCTGGACCGGCTGGCCGCCCTGGATCCAGGCGGCCTCTCGTCGGCAGAAGCGGTCGACCGGCGGATCCTCACGACCTACCTGGAGGCCGATGTCTGGGCCGATGCCGTCCTGCACGAGCCGTCCTGGAACCCCATGGCCTACGTCTACCTGTGCGGGGGTGGCCTTTTCGCGCTGCTGGCCCGCGAGTTCGCGCCGCTGCCGCAGAGGCTGGCAAGCGCCGCCGAGCGGATGCGGGGCATTCCCGCGGTGCTCGAGGCGGCCCGCGCCGCGCTGACCGCCCCGCGCGGCACCGACACCGACGCCCACGAGGGCTCGCGCGCGGTGAGCCGGTTCCACGCGGAGAAGGCGATCCAGACCATGCGCGGGGTCGCCGACCTGGCTCGCACGGCGGCCGCCGAGGCGGAGCAGCTGGGTGACGAGGGGCTGCGCGTTGCGGTGCAGGAGGCGTCACAGGTGGCCGTCGCTGCGGTCGACACCTACGTGGCGTGGATGGAGAGCGAGCTCCTGCCGCAGGCCACCGGCGACTTCCGCCTGGGACCGGAGCTGTACGCGGCCAAGTTCCACCACGCGCTGATGGCCGATGTCACGCCTCGCGAGCTGGAGGAGCGGGCCCGCGCGGCCTACGCCGAGGTCCGTGGCGAGATGGTGCGCCTGGCCCGTGACCTCTGGCCGACCTGGCGACGCGGTGAGCCGATACCGGCGGGCGAGGGCCTGCTGACGCGGGGCGTCCTCGACGCGATCTCGGCGCAGCACCCGGCCGCCGACGAGCTGCTCGACTGCTGCCGCGAGGAGAACGCACGGATCGAGGAGTTCATCCGGGAGCGCGACCTGATCGGCCTGGCGGACGAGCCGCTGCAGGTCATCTGGACGCCACCCTTCCTGCGCGCCTTCGGCGGCGCCATGCTGATCCCGCCGGGCCCGCTGGATCGCGGGCTGGACTCGTTCTTCGCGATCACGCCGATGCCCGATCACTGGACCGATGAGCAGCGCGAGTCCTACCTGCGCGAGGAGAACGACCGGCAGCTGCGCCTGCTCACCATCCACGAGGCGGTTCCCGGCCACTACCTGCAGCTGGCCTACTCCAACCGGACCGCGTCGATCGTCCGCGCCGCGTTCCAGTCCGGCGTCTTCGCCGAGGGCTGGGCGGTCTACGTGACGCAGGTCATGATGGACGTCGGATACGGCGCGGACGACCCTGCGCTGATGCTGGTCCACTGGAAGTTCTACCTGCGGGCCATCATCAACACCATGATCGACATCGGCATCCACGCCGGATCGATGGATGAGCAGGAGGCCATGCGGCTCATGGTCGAGGGCGGCTTCCAGGAGGAGGCGGAGGCGGCGAACAAGTGGGATCGCGCGCGTCTCTCGAGCACCCAGCTATGCGAGTACTTCCTGGGCGCCACCGAGATGACCAGGCTGGAACGCGAGGCGCGCCGGCGTGCGGAGGCCGCGGGCCGGCCCTTCGTCTGGCGGCCCTTCCTGGAGTCCGTCCTGGCGCACGGGTCACCGCCCATGCCGATCATCAGGGACATCCTCTTCGACACGTGACCACCGGTGGGGGGTGACCACCCGTCGCGCTGACCATCGGCCCGGGTGACCACCGGTGGGGGTGATCATCGGCCCTTGACGGGCCGGGCACGATCCGGCGCAATTTGTTAGCATTGCTAACCACTACGCCATGACCCTGACCGCTCTGACGCGGCGGCTTGCCGCCGCGGCCCCTCCGCCCCTGCGATCGAAGCGCCGGAACACCGTTCCGGCGCCGATCATCCCCACGCCTCCCCCCACGGGAGGCGTCTTCGCCGCGCTCCGCTACCGGAACTACCGGCTCTACTGGTCGGGCCAGGTGCTCAGCCTGGTCGGGACCTGGATGCAGTCCGTGTCCGAGCCCTGGCTCGTCCTGCAGCTGGGCGGCACGCCGTTGCAGCTGGGCATCGTGCTCGCCCTCGAGTTCGCGCCGTCAACCGTCCTGGCGCCCTTCGGCGGGGTCCTCGCGGATCGTTTCGACAAGCGCTGGGCGCTGATCTGGACCCAGGTCGCGGCCGCCCTGCAGGCCATCGCGCTGTGCACCCTGACCGCCACGGGCGTCGTCCAGATGATCCGAACCTGCAGAAGACGTTCAGCATGGTCTTCCCGGGATCCAACACGACGA